>CAYZRH010000050.1:0-17910 GCA_964480805.1 uncultured Desulfurococcaceae archaeon | reverse complement strand
GAGCATATACTATAATTATAGATATAGATAAATCGCTTAAGCTATATAGTAGTCTACGTCTACTACCCAACTCTTCTACAACCTATTCTCCTCTATTTCTAACATACTAGACTTTATATATCGTTAAGTTTTTAACTTAATACTATATAATGTATAGTAGATGAGCTAGGTAATAGAGGTGAATTGAATGAGTAAGAAATACGTATTATTAGCAATCACCATAGCAGTTGTAGCACTACTAGCTATAACATACCCAATAGTAGCTCAGCCTCCAGCATATCGATATGTTGTTGGAGGAGAAGTTATAAATGAGGAAACACCTTTAATAGCAAACTATGTATTGATTGGAGCTATTGTTGTAGCGTCTATATTAGTGGGTATTGTTGTATCTAAAAAACTTACTAAAACAGGGTAATAATCCTTTTTACTTAAACTACATAGGTTTATACTAGCATAAATTACTCATTCCTAAGACCCTAACACTATTTTAAACATCACTATAGCAAGTTACAATGGTATTTAAGAGAGTTTGATAATGATAAACTATACTAAAACACCTTACTCTATAATCACCCTAATGTTTAGTGGAAAACTATATATCTTCATGAGGGTATAAACTTATGGCTAGATAGCCTTGGAGGGAAATACTAGTAAGAAATACTATGTAATAGCAGGTATTCCAGCATATAATGAAGAGAAGTACATAGCTAAGGTTATACTTAAAACACGTAAATATGTTGACGAAGTCATAGTTGTTAACGATGGATCAACTGATATGACACCAGATATAGCTAGAGCTCTTGGAGCAACCGTTATTGATCATGGTAGAAACCTTGGATATGGGGAAGCATTAAGGACAATCTTTAGAGAAGCACGTAAAAGAGACCCAGATGCCTTAGTTATACTAGATGCTGATGGACAGCATAACCCGGATGAACTGCCTAAGCTTATTAAGCCCGTCCTTGATAATGAAGCAGACATAGTTATTGGTTCAAGGTTTCTGGGTAGAACTAATCAGCCTAAATGGAGAGTTTTTGGTGTAAAGTTTATTACATGGTTGTTAAGGAACTCTAAGAGGTCTAGAGTGGAGTTGACAGATGCTCAAAGTGGTTTTAGAGCCTATAGTAGAAAGGCTATAGCATGTATTGAACCAGAGGATTCCGGAATGGGTGCTAGTGTTGATATAATCTATCAAGCAGTTCAAAATAATCTCCGAATTAGGGAGGTACCGATAAGCATAGAGTATCATAAGGAGTCTAGTACACAAAACCCTATACTGCATGGGTCAAGGGTTGTGCTAAGGATAGTTGAAGTTGTAGCAGAAAGGCATCCACTAGCTTGTGTAGGTATTCCAGGAGTTGTACTAACAATAACTGGTGTAGAGGCTCTAGTATACACATTATTAATATACTCTAATACTGGTGGTTTAAGAGTCGATCTACTTGCTTTCTCACTTTTAACAATATTCTTTGGAGCAATACTTACAACTACATCAGTAATTCTACATGTTATAGCTAGGCTTAAGAAGGTTGTAGGAAGGTAGTTGAAGTGGGTAAACACATAGTATTATTTGTAACAATTGATTGTCTAAGATTTGACTATATTGATGAGCTTAACAAGATCATACCTAGGAACATGCCAAGAATACAGTATAGGAACTTCTATGCTTCAGGGCCTTATACATGGGCTTCTTTTCCATCAATATTTACTGGTACATATCCATTTATGTTTAACTATAGGTTTGGTAGGAAGTTAAAGCCTAGAATAACTATGGCTCAATTATTCAAAGAACTTGGTTATAGAACCTTTGGTATTACGGGAAATAATGTGTTCTTATCAAGGTATTATGGCTATAGCATAGGTTTTGACAAATATATAGATTATATGGATATAGGTAGTAGTGATAGAAAGGTTTTAAGCAAGGCACTAGTTTTTTTAAGAAAGTTTTTGTTGAAGAAGAAAGGTGTTTTATCAATAACTAATAGATTAGCTGGAGTTTTTGAAGAGTTATTGTTCACTCTGGTTTTGAAGAAAGTTCCAGAAGAATATACTATCAACTGTAAGAGAGAGACTAATAATTTACTAGATATCATAGAAGAGGTTGTTAGTAAAGGCTATGATAAAGTATTCATTTGGATACACTACATGGATCTACATCCACCATATAATGAGCTAGTTAGATACATGCTCTCTAAAGACATGCTATTCATTAGAGCTATGGAGTTTGGATTAATAAGTTGCAATAGAAAATACTTATCTCTAGCTAAAGAAGCTTATCTAAGATCACTTAAAATACTGTTTAAAACACTTAGAGATGCACTTTCAGGAATAATAGATAGTGTTACTAGTAAAGACTATAGCATTGATATAGTACTGACAAGTGATCATGGGGAAGAGTTTGGAGAACACGGGGGCTTTGGCCACCAAGGTATTATAGGAATGAATTATAACATCTACCACTTATATAATGAATTGCTTAAAATACCTCTTATAATAGCATCTAATAGAATAGATACTTCAAGAAGTGATTATAGATTATTCTCTCATATAGATCTATTGCCTACAATACTTTCTTTAACAAATAGAGGACACTCTATACTCAAGATCCTTCCAGGTAGGAATATCCTAGACACTAGTACTAATGAGCATAGCATGGTCGTGTCTGAAAGCGAGGCTTTAAAGATTTGTGACGAAACCTATGGTCTGGCATACTCTATAATCACTAGTAATGGGTATAAGTATATCCTCCATCCAATATATGGTATTGAGATCTATAATATAAATGATGATCCTTTAGAAGAGAAGGTTATTAAGGACAAGGATCTATTAATGAAAGCTAGAAATCTACTAGTGTATCATCATAGAAACAAGCTTAGCCTCATGATCAAGTATAAGATGTTTCTATCAAAACATGTGTGATAGGACATGGATTATTATAAAATATTATGGGTTATAGTCACATATACTGATTTCCCATGGTATATAGGTTTGTCTAATAGAATAGAGTCTCTTGTAAATGCTGTAGTTGATAAAAATATTGATAAAATAGTTATAGCTCATAGAGTCTACGGTCCAGCTATCGATCGATTAAAAAGAGTTAATATCTCTACAAAAATACTGTATATAACTACTTTGAAATTCATACACTATAGATTTAAAAGGCTCTATAAAGGGTTCTTCTTTAAGGCTCTTATGTCAATAATTTATTTAATAGCATTAATGCTTCTATTAATAAGGATTGTTAGAAGAGAATCTAGTAGGTATTCATGTATAGTGATACAGTATGAGCATATAATTACAGCTTTACCTATAATATTGTCATCAATGTTTTCAAAAAAGTCTATTGTAATTGGTGATGATATAAACCTTTTACATATTAGATATAGAGGTTTATTAAAAGCCTTGTTAAGGGTTTATGAATACTTTGTATTAAAAAAGACAGATATTATACTTACGGCATCAAAGCTAACAATAGAGATCTTGAGAAAGAACGGTTTTTCAAACATTATCTATATACCGAATATGTTACCATATAAGCTCAGGTATGATAGAGAGTCTTGTATGGAGAAGATTAATAGAGTCATTAATAGATATAGAAAGGCTGGTGTCTTAGAAACTGTATTTACTGGTAACTTTACATTTACACAAAATATTAGAGCCTTTAGGAGATTTATAAAAGCTATTAAAGTGTTAAGATGTAATTGGGTTAAAGTAAACGTTATAGGAGGTCCTGTAGAGAACATTATGTCTATAATAGATAGTGATCTTATTAGAAGTGGTGTTGTAGAAGTACACGGGTTTTTATCTGAAGAAAATAAGAGAAAAGTATATGATCGCTCATTGATAGCACTTCTACCATTTTTTAGTGAAGAAAGGCGTTGGGGTGGACAAATGACTAAGACTATAGAGTTTATGTCTGAATGTTTCATAGTTATTGGTGGTTCAGAAGCATTATCTGGTATTGAGGGTGTTAGTGGTAGAGACTTTATAGTTGTTGATAATGTGTATTCTATGTTGTCTTTATCTAAAGATATAGTTGATAATATTGATGCTTATAGGAGTATTCCTGTAAATGCACTAAGTACTGTTAGAGATCACTACTCGATCGATTCTATTAGAGATAGAGTAGAGTATATTATTAAAGGACTATGTCTTCTCAAGAATAGGTGTAGTAGTAATGGATAGACATACAGTATTCATCGGTATTGACGGACTCGATTACAAGATCATAGATTATCTCTATAGTAGGGGAGAGTTAAAGGGATTCCGGATACTTATTGAAGAAGGTGTTTCTGGATTTGTTAAGACATATGTTCCAGCATTATCACCAGCTATATGGACAAGCTATGCTACTGGTTTAAACATGTTTAAACATAGAGTTTTTGATTTTGTTGAAAGGGATTCTATTACTATGAAAGAGGTAATACATTCTTCAAAAGTTCTTAAATGGAGGAGTTTCTGGGATTACTGTTCACCACATGGTATTAGCTCTATAGTTGTAAACTATCCTCTAACCTATCCACCATACCCTATTAGAGGGGTTATGGTTTCTGGTTTTCCATCTCCAGTACAAGAGATTGTCACATACCCGGACCACTTAGCTAGTAAGTTGCAGAGGATTTTCCCTAGTTATAGAGTTGAGTATATTCCTAGTGGTGGTATTGGTAGTGTTATTGGTAAAGCTATTGAGAGTATTGTACAAAGATATGGGTTATGGAGTTATCTAGTAGAGAGGATTGAATGGGGTGTTTCAGCAATAGTTTTTACAGAACTTGATAGAGTCCAGCACAGAGTCTATGGTGTTAGAAAATATAGAAGTGAACTTACTAAACTGTATAAGTGTTTAGATAGAGTAGTGTATTCAATATTAAAGTATGTTGATAAATATGATGCAGATCTAGTAGTGGTATCTGATCATGGTTTTGAAGAACTAGACTATATAGTGTCTATACCATGCCTACTTGGTTTAAGAACAGACTTCATTAGCGATATGTTGTACAAGCTTATGCGTTCAAAGAGTATGCAGAAGCTATTCTATAAACTACCTAGAATTCTTAGAGAGGTAATGTACTCATATATAGGTAGTAGATCTACTAGAAAAATAGAAGACGTAGTTATGTTAAACAATTTTATGTTAAAAACATGTAAACCACAAGCATACAAACGTTTTCTAGAGAGAGTAGGCTTGTATGGAGAGAGAGTGTTTGATAAAGTGTTCTTGTTTAAAGAATACATGGACTTTATAAGAAAACTCCATGAACTAGATAGTATAAAGGGTTGTATAGACGATAACATACTTGTACTAATACCTAGACAAGGTATTGAGTTATCCCGTGAACCTAGCTATAAATGTATATATAGAAGTAGTAGTAAAACAGGAACACACTACTCAAGAAAAGTATTTCATGGGGCATTCTATGCTTATGGACCTAATACTAAAAAGAGTAAAGAAAGAGTGTATGTAAGTGTACTAGATATTGCTCCAACAATACTTGGGCTACAGGGAATTATGAAGCCTAGTGTAATGGATGGTAGAGTGAGAGAAGATATATTCCACATAGTCCTTGAGAGGAAACCAATAGACCCTAGGTTATGGTATAGAGTTAGATTGCTTAAAAGGTGACTATAATGGCTATAGGTGTTAGTAGTGTCTTAATAGGTGTTTACTAATGATAGATCAGCTTATAGCATGTATTGACTACTTAAAGATGATGTATCCATTTATATTGATTATTGCATCCAGTATAGCTACATTCTATGTATTTATTGTATTGTTTAAGCTCTCCAGATCAGGTGTTAGGGTCTTTATACAGAGACAGGTATACAGGTTGTTCCGGAACCTGGATGATCCTAGAGAAAGATATATGAAGATACTGCTACTCATGTTTCCAATAACAATAGCTTTATCACTAATGATCCACCGTATACTATACTTTACATATCCTTTTGGAAACGATACTCCAGTATACATGTTTATTTTTAAAAACCTAGACAGGATCATAGCTGATCAAGGATTTGTTGGCGGGGTCAAATACCTTATTTCAATACCTAATGTTGGAGTTCAGAAAATAGCATCTTATCTCCTATACTATATCCTGTGGAAAGCTCTCTCTATAGACATACTCTTGTTTATGGAGATACTGCCTATTCTTGTTGCCACACTATACGTTTTTTCACTAGAATACATGACTTATAGACTATCCAGTAGCTATTTCATGTCCTTCTTAGCAGGATTATTTGGTTCAACATGGTCTGTACTAATAAGACACTCATATGAACATTTTGCTAACTTACTTGGTGTATCACTTTTATTTATAATAGTAGGGCTAAGGTATTCTATAGGGTCTATTGGTAGAAACCGCTTTTCATATAAAGTACTCTATATATTCCTTGTAGTACTTATGACAGTGTCTTATCAATATTCATGTATTGTACTGCTTGGGATACTGATTCTTGATCAAATTATTTTATTTATACTGGGTGTTAGAGAGCATTATAGAGGATTATATGAGCTATTAACTACGTCTACTATACTACTTATACTCATTTCAATATCACATATTATTAATCCTATACAGTATGCAAACTATCTTAGCCATAGAAGCCCATATAGTATTAAGGGGCTTCTATTACTAGGTAAATTGGAGTCCTATATAATGGCTCCACTACTCATGCTTTTCCCATTTCTAGTAATTTATAGGTTGAGGAGATTAAAGTGTATTGACAAGTTTCTCTATGTACTACTACTTAATACTTCCACAGTCACACTATTGATAATTCTATCACCAAATCTTAAGTGGAGAATATGGATCTACTTGCTAGCACCAGTAATTACAGCATATACTCTATACCATGTACTCAATAAATTAGTTAAAATAACTGGATCTAGGGGTAAGAAGGTAAGCAACACCATAATCACTAGTACTTTAACACTCATCATTACACTACAAGTAGTCTATGCATTTACCTACAACATCTTACCTGGATTTGCTGCTCTACCTCCTAGTGAGGTTATTGAGAACTTCAAGCTTATTGAAGGGGTCTATGGCTTCTCTAATAGGACAATATATGTATATGTTAATGCTCCTAAAATATACTATCATAGATGGGCTTTAGCTATAGTAGGAGATAATGTAATAGCTGGTAATAGGCTTCTAGATAAGTATGTTGACTTATGGTTTAATGATAGAGCGTCGTGGAGGGCAAAGGTATTTAACACAGTATATGTTAATGACTGCTCTCTACTACCAACACTAGGTTTATTGAATAACAGATCCATTGTTATCCCAGCTAGTCTATTGGATCGTTCTAAAGAGTACTTGTTTATAAAATCTATTGGTCTATGGAATTCTAAAGCCAGATCATATATAATTAGCCAGGACTCTATAGATAAGTCTCTAGAGAAGGCTGTGATATTAATTAATGGTAGTAGTGTTAGTGAATGGGTTTATGAAGTGAGTGATTGTTGTCAACTACTTAGTGAGGATTCTAAATTAGTATTTAAGATAACATGTAATAGGGGTTCTCCATATTTTACATATAGCTTTAGTAGTTACAGTAGTTATAGTGGGAGAGAGTATGTTATGGTTATTAAATATAGGCTATCAAGTTCTTGTAAAGTTTTAGTTAAACTGACCTATAGTAATGGAGAGTACTTGTTACTACGTCTAAATAAGAGTCCAAACTATGTTGTTAGATTAGTTAATGATCTCCCAGTTAGTTTAAGTATTGTTTTTGAAGAATGTATAGAGTATAGTGGATTGTTTGAAATAGAGTACATAGCTTTTATCCCTATAACAGATTAGTTGGGGTCTTTATGAAGGTGCATGTATATAGAATGTCTGGTGTTATAGGCTTATCTATAGGGTACTGCGGAATCTTACTGTCCATTATACTATCTCCATGGTTTAGTCTACGTGAAAACGCTTTAAGTGATCTTGGACATGCTACTAGTAGTAATGTAGCAGCTTTATTTAACATAACCCTCGTTTTAACAGGTTTTATACTATATAATTATAGTGTAAGGTATCTTGTTAACAGGTATAGGTTTTCTGGATACTTACTAGCAATCACTAGTTTCTTCCTAATACTTGTAGGTGTTTTTGACGAAGTTTATGGAGGTATCCACTGGTTTGTATCACTATGCTTCTTTATGTTATTAGGAGCTACATCAATAGTGTATAGTGTAGAAGCACATAATTTTCTTGGAATAACCGCTTTTATAATAGGTTTGTCTAGCTGGGCTATACTATGGTCTAAGGTGTTTAAGATAGGTGCAGCTGTACCAGAGCTTGTATCTATAATAGCTGTCTCTATATGGATAATATATGAATGTATTAAGTAAACCTCTTAATCCATTATGGGATAATGATTGTAGCCTCATAGAATGTATATAGTCCTATATAAAATATTATCTAAAACCTTATATTCCATAAGTGTACAGTATTATGAGGGAGTACCTTGTTAACATCAACGATCCCTGACGAGGTTCTAGAGATCGTTGGATTATTTAGAGACTATGTTGTAAGAATAGTTAATGGATGGGTTAGTGTAGAGAATGCTGAAAAAGTTGATAGAATAGATGGCTCTCTATCGAGAAGCCTTATAAAATACGTATACAGCCTTGGTAAAATAAAAAGCATTCTAAAGAAAGACTCTCAATACTACATATACTTAGAAGACGGTAGTGGTAGAAAGATCACTGTCTACATAGAGAAGTTGAAAACATAAGCCGTTCTAGACATAGCTGTTTCTAGAAGAGACTAGAGAGTTTAATTATATAAGATAATGGGTATAGATCTCATTTGATTATGTAAGGAGGATTATTTAATGGACTATTATTCTTAATTTAAGAGACAACGTCTACTTCTCTATAATATTATGTCTTAGTAGATCCCTAACTCTTACTAAGAAGGATTTTAGACTAGGATCTTCTAGTGGATTTACTTCTCCATGTACGTGTCTATGGTGTGGATGTGTAGGGGTTTCAGGATGATGTGGTCTATTATCCTATTATTCCTCATAATCTACTGATCGGACATAATAACCGTAGGCTACTAGTCTTCTTTTACGTCAGTATTCTCTAATTATGACTAGGGTATTGTGTATGGGGGATATTATTCTTTAATAGATGTATTCTGTCTCTTCTTCTATATCAATATGGTGTTTAACTACCTTGGACTATATATCCATAGTTGCCTAGAATGTTCTGGATCAAGTTATGGATTTCTGTAAGTCTATTCAAAGCTTAGACCTTACTTAGTTGTTGCAATATTCTTTGTCTGCGTTTACGGGGAGTCTCTAGTCTATCATGTAGGTAAGTGTATTCTGTCCAAACTAGGTCGGCTTCAGGGTTATCAATACCTCTAGACTTCATAAACTCCTCTAACTCCCTCCACTCCTTTAACCCAAACTTTCTAGCTATCTTATTTAGTTTAGCTTCAATACGGCTAATCTCATAGTCAACCTTCTTTAGAAGCAATTCAAGACCTTCTTGGACTAAAGTCTTCTCCATAGTGGAGTACACCATATAGATCATAGTGGATATATACCTTATAATATCTTCTTTAAACAACATTAGAGTTTAGGTTACCTCTAGTAGAGTTTAGACCACTTAGATCACACTAGTGCTCATCAAAGCTGTAGTAGATTATATAAAAGTATATGATTTCCTATAATCTTCAAAGATGTGATAATGAGGAAGGATCACTAAAAGATAAATGTATAGAGAAACAGCTCTCTTAATAAGAGTATGTCTATAACTTTTCTTAAAGTCTATACTCTAATAATTCTGAATTTCTATCTATAATGGCTACTATGTCACCTAGGTATTTATCTAGTGTTTTTGATAGAAGTTCTATATCTTTAAGTGAAATACTTGTTTTTGGATGTAGTGGTCTTAAACTACATTTTCCAACATCTCTATCTAAAACACTAAAGCCTATCCTATGTGCAAGCTTTACAATCTCTAATTTATCAAGGAAACAGACTGGTCTATAGACTATAGAGTTAGCTACTCTATTAATAGCATATAGGTTAGATAGTGTCTGACTAGCCACTTGCCCAATAGACTCTCCAGATACAGCTCCTAGACAACCCTCACGTTCAGCTATGATAGAGGCTACCTTATGCATAACAGTTTTACAGAAAACACATCTAAGTCTAGAAGGTATATCAGCACTAGCTATAATATCATGGACTTCATGCACTATATATGCTCTCATATAGTTCCATGGAGTAGTCTTCCAAAGCAACTCTATAGACTCTAGAGCACGCTTACGGGCTTCAACACTCCAGTAAGAACCCATATCTATATAGACTGGAACTAGGCTACAACCACGCTTCATAGCAAGCCATGAAGCAACAGCTGAATCAACACCACCAGATACTAGTGATACAAGGCATCCTTCAACACCATAGGGTAAACCGCCTACACCCTCATACAAACGATCGCTTATCATTAGGTAGTCTCCACGTATGTCAACATATATTGTCTTATCAGGGTTACTAAGATTAACAATTGAGCCGGTCTCTCCATGAACTATATAGCCTAGATATCTAGCTAATCCATAGCAACTAATCCCTTTTATAGAACAGCTAACGTCTATCTTAAAAGAATCCTTTGGAGACAAGTGTTCTCTAACAAATTCTCTAACATAAACACCTATTCTAGAAACACGATCTCTTACAAGAAATACAGGGCTTGTACTAGAAACTCCAAAGACTCTAGAAACAATTTCTGCAGCCTTAACAGGGCCTTCTATATCCTCAATAACAACTCTAGAATCAACTTCTTTAATAGAGTATTTACTAAAACCATTCTTCTCTAAAAAATAGTCTATAGACTCAATAAGCCTTCTAACCATCCTCTCTCTAAAAGCGGATCCCCTAACCATATACTCTCCAAGACGTACAAGTACAGCATTAAATTCCACTAAACAAGCACACCCCTATAAACTCTAGCAGCTTCTAAAGCTTCACTATAGAACTCTTTAAACACACTAATATAATTCTCTAAATCAACTCTTCTAAGAACATCTCTATATCTAGGACAATACTTGTCTACTATAACAGCATCCTTATACGGATCATAGAGTAGTGGATATAATCTACAGCCAACTGGCCTACACCTATAGATCAAGCACTTATTAGTAGATGGATCTAAAAATAGACAATGCCCTCTTACATTCCTTAACCTGATAAAGCCTCTAGAATATATAGCGAAATCTCTAAGGCTATAGCCTATACTTGTTAGCAAAGCTATATCTGTCATACACAAGATCATCTCTGTATTATAGCAACACTTACCACAATACCTACTATCTACTAGGCAATCTACCTTAACTCCTTCAACAAATTCCATAACATACAGCCTCTCTAACTGATCAACTATTATACATTAGATTAATATATGATAAGCTATTTATACTATATTTAGTCTCTAGGTTATCAAGGAGATTAGGGATTAAGATATAGTATATAAAGGTGTCTGTATTTGGAGTCTGTAGAGGAAATGCTCTATCGTGATGCTTTACGGAGTGCTGAGACAAACCTATGGTTTCTATCACTATATGTTATAGTGGCTCTGCCAATAATATGGCTGATCTATGTCTACAGCTATACACACATAATGTTCCTACACTACATACCACTTGGTGTACGTACAGCACTAGTTATAGCTATTGTACATATTGTTATAGGAATAGCTGTTCTAGGCGGGGCTATACTATACTATAGGTTCTTGAACAGAGTTACTGATATATACAAGATACTTCATTTAGAGACGTTTGAACTACACAAGTACTTCCTAATAGCAAGTCTTGTAATGGTTGGTGTAGCACTATTATCAGGCTATATACTATGGGTTAACGCTCCAGCAGTAGGACCGTATATAGGCCCACTGTTTAATCCAAGAAACGTATTCGGCTCTGTAGAAGTGTTTTCAAAACTATATATGAGACACGTAGTTTTTGAAGCAACCTATATACTAATAATATTCTTGTCAATAATACTAGCACTAATCATGTCTATATCACTACGTGTACTAGATGCTAGAACAAACATATGGTCTGCAGAAATTAGTGCTTGGCTTGTATGGGTTGTGACAATACTCTTTGCTGTATACTTGTTTGTACACTCGTCAAGAATACTATTAATAGCTACAGCTATATCAACAGCACTACTCTTTATCCTACTAGGAGCTACAGCCTTAAAACTTAGAACAAGGTTTACAGAACTGTTTAGTAGGAGGGAAGAGCTTTTACCACCAACATTTACTAGTACTGAAAAACTAAGATAGCTATATCTAGCTATGGTGTAATCTAGTGTCTATTCCATATAGTCTAGAGTTTAATGAACTACCTGATGAAGTATATGCTTATGCTCTAAATAGTGCTAGAGAGTATGTTAGACTAATTGTCTCTATTAAAAGGATTAGTAGTATATTATGGTTTGCACTATTTATGCTTATTTTAGCTGAAATATATATAGGCTCAATATTTCTTGAACCAAATACGCTCCTCTCTACATTAAATGTGTCTATAGCTCTAATACTACTACCATATACTCTTATTTATGCTAGAAAGGCTGTAGATGTACTAGAGTCTATTTATCATAAAGTATCCTATGGTTTATCATCTATGCTATCACTTATGTTTAAAGTCTATAGAGGCTCATCAATAGCTATACCTTTAATACACCTTATATTATCTCTATACTATATCTCTAGTAAGCCTATATCATTCTATATAGTATATCCAAAGCCCGATCCTGTGCACTACACATTATACCTACTAGCTATAGCATCTTCCAACTACTGGGTAACGGTCTTACGCTCAATACTCTATATATCATGGAGTTTGCTCATATTCTCTCTAAGCTATCAATACTACATATTATATAGGGATTTTAGTGTATACGAGTACCTCATCATATCATGGTCTCTAGTGCTAAGTATTATAGTATACGTACTATTCATACTACTAGGTAATCTAGACCTATTCTATATACTAACAGCTTTACTAGTAACACAAACACTAACGCTATCACTAACTACAAGAGATATAGAAATACAGTTATTTAACAAACTATTTCCAGCAATACTAGAAATAGAACAGCTATACCACTCAAGTATATTATAGCCTCTAAAATAATAGATAATAGTGTATGATGAGGAATCCCGGGTTTAAACATTAGAAACCCTTATAGAATAAAGGGTTGATGAAAGAGGCCCCGCATAACTGACTATCCTAGCTTGATCATATCGAGTATTTTTGGCAAAAGCATCCATCCATGCTCAATAACTCCTAATTCACCGTTCATACAAGCCTTTTCTGTAAAAACACCCACTTGATCAGGCTTTATGTTTGGAGCCATTAAAGCTACTGGCACAGGATCATCTGTATGTGCTTTAACACTAGGTGGTGTAGCGTGATCAGCTGTAACAAGTATTGCTAAATCCTCTGGCATCCACTCAAGTAGTGGTCTTACAAAATACTTGTCTATCTCTTCAATCCTCCTCTTCTTCAACTCATAGTCACCATCATGCCCCGGCTCATCAGGTCCTTTCAAGTGTACATAGACTATGTGGTATCTCTTCAACATCAGTAGTGTATGCTCTAGCCTAATCCTATAGTCACTAGCTGGGTTATCTGTTGGTGGAGGTAGTTCACACACGTATGCTCCAAAGGCACGTCCAATACCTAGTTCAACAGGCATTTCAGCTAGTAGTGCAAATTTTAATCCATACTTTTCCAGCAAAGGTGTTGCTCTAGGGATCTTGTTTCCAGCATCACGTAGTAGTATAGCGTTTGCCGGCAACAACCCCTTCTCTCTCCTAACTCTATTAACAGGGTGTTTATCTAGTATCTCAATACTCTTCTCAATAAACTTGTTTGCTAACTCACTAGCTATACGGGCTTCTAAAGTATCCTCTAAAGGCTCAACCCTCCTAATATAAGGCTCCGGCTTATCAACAGCTACACTAATCAAACCCTTCCTCCTATAAGCAGGATCACTATTATCAACCATAGGAGAAAGCCTATACCTACGACTACCGATCACGACAACAGCTCTATGACCAATAGTAGCTTTAACTCTAGCATAGCCATCATACAATCCAAGCTCTAGATCATCAACAGCTTTAGCAAGCTCACGTGCTTCCTCTGTAGACAAGCTACGTCCAACACGGCGGTCAATAAGCCTCCTTGTACCTGGTTCAACAGTAGCAAAGTTTGAACGAAAGACAACTTCCCAGCCCTCCTTAAAAGGCATGTTTGCTCCAAGAGCTTCTATAGGGCCACGGCCAGTATAGTATTTATGTGGTTCATAGCCTAGTATTGATATAACTGCTGCGTCACTCTCTGGAGCAACACCCTTACCAATAGGGTACATAACACCACATACGCTATTCTTAGCAATATAGTCTAGTCCAGGCTTATAGGCTTTCTCAAGAGTAGTTTCCGGGTCATCTAGTCTATCAGCCATGCCGTCGAGTACTAGATAGAGTAGTCTACCAACTCTAGCCATAGTACTATACCCCTCTTTAACACCTAATACCATCTACATCTAGTATTTAATCTAATAAACTATATCCTTTAGATATAGTATCCAGTATAGTAAATGATATTAGTATAGACAAGGTATTCTAGTATAGTAAGGGTGGAATAACATGGTTAAGTATAGAGTACGTATAGACCCACGTGAAAACTGTATACAGGATATGGTGTGTGTAAGTATATGTCCAGACGTATTTGAAATGAACCCTGATGATAACAAAGCTCAAATAGTTAATCAATGGAGAGAATCACCAGACAATGTTGGTGAAGGAGTAGTACCAGAGGATCTAAAGGATTGTGTAGAACAAGCAGCATCAGCTTGTCCAGTACAGATCATTCATGTAGAAGCTATTGAAGAATAACATTTTTTTATTAATTTTATAAATATATCCTGGAAGACCTTGCTAAAGATGATCTTTTATCTTACCCATTTATACTAGATCTCTTAGCTTTGTAGGAAAACCTAGTCGGATATAGGTTCTATTTTTACTTAAGTATTTAGTAAAGATTTACTAGAATAGCTAGGATCAAAGAATTGTTTTTATAGCAGACTACTAATTACGGGATTTTTAGATTAGGGAAACTGGTGGTTTTATGGAGAGTAGTGATAGAGAGTTAGACACTATACTTGATAGACTTGTTCGTAGATATATGTCTAGAGAATATAGTATAGGTTGTTGTAAGAAAATATATCCAGTTGGATTAGAGATTAAGAGTATTAAGGAAGTTGATGAACTAACTAGTAACTGTAGAATAGTATTCATAAACTTCTATTCACCAATGTGTCCATACTGTGAACTATTCTATCCAATATATATGGAAGTTGGTAGAAAGTATAATGGAAAAGCAGTATTTGCTAGATTTAATGTAACATACTCGCCAGAGACTGCGTGGAGGTACAACGTGTTAATGACACCAACAACTATAGCATTAATTGATAAGAAGCCATCACTACATCTAAAAGGATACCTACCTAGAGAGTATTTTGAAGAAGCTGTAAAGAAGGTTTTAATAGAAACAAACTGTATCAAATAGTAGCATATAGACACCCAGCCTAGCGTATCTATAGCTAGATCTCTAGTCAGTAACAGTTTTCTTTAAACAAACACTAGTAATCCCCAGTAAGAGGGCTGAGCTATATGGCTAACTTAGATAGTGTTTTAAGGATTCTAAAAGATCCTCTTAGAAGAAGGATTATAAAACTACTTGCTGAAAAGGGTCCTCTAGAGTATAGTGAGCTTCTTAAAGAACTTAATATAAAGTCTACTGGGCACCTAAACTATCATTTAAAGATACTTAGAGACTTTATATCTAAAGATGAGTTTGGCAGGTACATGCTTAATGATGATGGTAGATACTTGTACGAGTTTCTCCAAAGATTTAAGGCTAAGAATACTGTTTATATAGAAGAAACTATGTTTAGGGTTAAGACACTATATATAGGATTAGTGCTTATAATTGCTGGATTTATATCATGCATTATACATATATGCTTGGGGTATCTACTATTCTACATATTATCTATAATAGTTTATACAGTAGGGTTTATAATAACTGGTTCAACAATAACTGTTTTTAAAGCACATGTAGGTAGTATTAAAGAAGCAATTCTAGGTTCTATAGTCCTATACATATTGTTTACTATACCATCAATTAATATAGTCATATTCTTCACTACCCCATTTGAAGCCTATTATATACAACTACTTCCTTTCCCCCAACTACTTAAATATGAGACATTATTTGTAGTTACAGCAATTCTACTTCCATCACTACTTTATTATCTATGGATGAGGAGTTTGTGTAGAGGAGGGTTCTTAGCTGTTTTAAAGAATGTACTAGTATATTATGGGCTTATAGCATCTATAACGTTTATCCTATTCCTTATAGATATTGTGTTGAATAAGGATCTTATTAGTGCTATAGCCTATGGCTATAGATCAAGTGTAGTCTACAACACTATTATATCAACAATAGTGTGGAGAATACTATACCTTTTAGGAGCACCACTCTATATAATAACAGTGTATTGTCTAGATAAGTTGTTATCAAAAATGCCTTAGAAGAAGCTATTGTATTTTAGAGAACTATTATATGGGTGTATGGTATGAACTAGATATTAGGTGATGAACTCAGGCGGTTATGACTCTATAGAAGTAGAGGGGATGATTTAATCAGCCTTGGCTGATCATAGCATCATGGTTAATCCTTATTTGTTATAGAGATATAATAGGTTATAGCATAGTGTTTTCTATAGATGATAGTTAGTGGTTGGGTGAGAGATTGATAGCTCTAATATCTCTCTTATTGATAATACTTTTTTCTATAATAGTTGTACGTATAGGTACTGTAGCTCTTAAAATGACTGGTCTATCACGTGATGTAGCTGCCTTCCAAGCACAATCAGCATTCTCTGGTGTAGGGTTTACAACATCAGAGTCAGAATATGTTGTAACACACCCTGTACGTAGAAGGATTATACGCATACTAATGCTTCTAGGTAGTGCGGGATTTACATCAGCAATGGCTACACTCATACTAACATTTGTTGGTCAATCACCAGAGGAAATGGCTACACGTGGTTTCTGGCTATTAGTAGGGTTGTTAGCACTATTATTCTTTGGTAAATCAAAACTTGTTGATCGTGGTCTTAGCTGGGTTATTGAGAAAGCTCTTGATAGATTTACCAACCTTAGACTATATGATTATGAAGAACTACTTGGGCTAAGCCGTGGATATACTATAGCACAGTTCAGGGTTAAAGGCAATAGCTGGCTTGTTGGTAGAAAGCTTAGAGAGCTAAGACTTGGAGATGAGGGTGTACTAGTACTAGCTATTTATAGGAGGGTGGGGGAACGTGAAGTGTTTATAGGAGCACCACGTGGTGATACAGAGATAAACGATGGAGATACACTAATATGTTATGGTCCAGAAGAAACTCTTATAAAACTATCTAAGAGACTGCGTGGACTAGTAGGTGATCGTGAGCACATAGAAGCCATTAGAGAAGAGATGAAGCGTAGACTAGAAGTTGAAGCAGAACTAGCTAAAGAGTAGCTAAAACAATTAATACCAAGTTTCCTTAAGGGAATACATAGTATCTCTTCTACTTAGTATACTTAAACTTAGTGTAAATAAATATATTTAATAACCCTATAGCTACAGCCACTGCAGTAACAATTACTATTATAACAGTTATGAGGGTGTTTGCAAATAAGTCTATTTTAGACTCACCTATCTGTAGGGTATCAAATGTAGAGTATACAGCAATAGATATATCATCATTCCTTGGAATAGATAATTGTATATATGTTATAGACATCTATTTTAGGATCTATATTACATCCCTTACTCT
>CAYZRH010000049.1:0-19024 GCA_964480805.1 uncultured Desulfurococcaceae archaeon | reverse complement strand
GAAGGTGAGCGTCTCTCATAACCTTAAGGTTCTTAAGGATCGTTGTAGAGGATCTGAATATGCACCGAGTGAGAGCTCTATGAGAACCAGAGTGCTCGATCTAAGAGGTGAAGAGTGTCCAACACCGATAACAAGGGTTGTGAAAGCCTTTGCCGAGATAAGCGCTGGTGAGGAGCTGGTAGCTATCCTAACGTCGAGAGAGTGTGCAGAAGCTCTGAAGACTCTCTTCAGCGGCTCGACAATCGCGAGCATCGAGCTCGTAGATGAGGGGAGCACAATTAAGCTGAGGATCAGGAAGCTCAGTGAAAATAGAGCTCCTAGGCCTAGCGATGTTACTTGCTAGCTCAGCGAAGTCCGAAGCATCCCCATCCCATGGGATCGGTACCCGGACTCCTCATCATAGCCCATGTAGACGAGTCTTCTTCTAGTCATCTCCATAAACTCGGAAATTAGCTTAGTGAGCACGCTCTATATACCTGATCGAGCTTCCTTAGCCCCTTCTTCTTAATGAGGATAGGCTTCCTCACGTATCTGAAGGTATGGAGGTATCTCATTTTATGGAAAGCCATTCTTCGCACTCCGTATGATCTAGGCTTTCAGCTCCTATGCCTAGAGGCGATCCGCTGGCCTATCAACAGCTATAAGTACGGCGATAGCGCTTAGAGCCATACAAAGTACCTCTACCTCCTCAAGTACCAACTCTACACCTAACCTATTCAAACATTGTTTTCAACCCTTGTTTAGAGAAGAGATGTCGTATTATTGAGCATTCCCAGAGCAGGGTTCTACACACCCGAAAAGCTAGGGTTTATCGATAAGCTAGTGCTCCGTGGAAACACGAGGACAGCTAGATGTTAAATCCCATACCCTAGAGGTAGGTGTTTCTAGTAAGATTTAAGTAAGACACAACTCTTACTTTTCTTGGGTGCTCGGTTGTCGTTTAAAACAGTTGTTTCCAGTAAGGGCCAGGTTGTTATACCGAAACCTATTAGGGATGCTCTAGGTCTTACTCCAGGCACAGTCCTTAGGGTTTGTGTTGAAGGAAGGCGGATTGTTTTAGAGCCCGTTACTGAGCCTCCTAGAGAAGTTTTTGTCGAAGCTAGGTCAGAAGTCATTGATGCTATTCTAGATGAGGCTAAGAGCTCGTGCGACAAGGCTAGTAAGCTTCTCGAGGATCTTGGTGTTAGAGATTGACGAGCAGAGTCGTTCTAGACACTAGTGTTATAGTTGAGTACGTAAATAAAGCTGGAGAGTACCATGAACAGGCTAAGATAGTCTTCGATGCCATACTGCAGGGTAAGCTAGAAGCCGTAATACCTCATCCTGTCCTTGCGGAAACATACTACGTAGTAGCCAGAATGTACAGGGCTCTGAAGCTCGAAAAACCTGAAGAAAGAGCTTGTATGCTAGTAGAGTGGCTATACAGAATCTCGACACCAGCAGCCAAGAGCTATCACCTAGAGGTAGCGTTAGAGGCTGGCAAAGCAAAACTGAAGTATAAGATAGCGCTAACGGACTGTTACGTACTAGCAGCAGCCAAGGTCTATGGAGGCAAAGCTGTTTTCAGAAAACGCGAGAGAGAAATGCTCAACGTTATAAGAGAAATCGAGAAGGAATACCCAGTAATCTTCCTAGAAGACTATAAGTAAAGCCAACAGCATAGCAAAGCCACGAAAGCACAGTTCTCAAACCTAGAATCACCATGCATTAGAGCTGCTGAGAGTGCTGACATACTAGCGTTTGTGTACAAGGAGCTTGAAGTCGATAACCCCGATCTGAGATCCGCATATAGCATAACGAACTCGTAGTGCACCTCAGTAAATACGCTCCTCTTCACCGAGCTTCCACCGATATAAGAATACCAACTTTACCATCTACTTCAGGAATCGTTTATCTTGGTCACAGCAGTTCGATCTATACGTCTATTATCTATGATGATTAAGCATGAAGTCTCACTATATATTGTCAAGAACTTCACCAGGCCCTGAAGCAAGACGATATAGGTTCCCAACATCTAGAGCTAAAAATCCCGAGTTCAAATCCCCGCGGACCCATCAAACTTATATGTTGCATTGGTTTTTATTTTATTAGTACCCCTAGGTAAGAGATGACGTCGGCTAAGTTGATTATCCTCTCTGGCAATATTGGTACTTGGTGCCTGGAATTGTCTGAAATAGAAGGTATCGTTAAAGGTGGTGTGATTATCCCGCTTAAACCTCTAACAAAATTAGAGGGTAAGAAGGTTAGAATAAAGATATTAGAAGTTGAAGGTATTGATGCAGAGAAGCTCTACTCCTATCTTAGACTTCTAAGAGAAGGTGAGGATGCTGAAGAAATCTTCGAGATATGAACAAGGGGATATCGTTATCTTAGAACTTCCATTTACAGACTTGCTTGGCTCTAAATTAAGACCTGTTCTAGTATTGAATGCTATAGACCTAGGTGACGACATAATAGTAGCAAAAATAACAAGCTCTCCTGGAAGACATAGAGTACCAATAATGCAGGCAGACCTAGCTATTGGTCGTTTAAAGAAGGAACCTAGTTACATAGATTGTTCAAGTATTTTCACTGTAGAAAAGAAATTAGTAATAAAGGTTGCTGGCAGGCTTACTACAAAGACGTTAGATAAGGTTAAAGAAGAACTAAAGAAAGTCCTCGGATTAAAATAAGGTCTTACTCCAAATACAACCCCACCTATGCTCTGTATATGCATATCCTATGATTCAAGACATCTTGATTGATATTACATTTTGATAATCATCTTGGATTACATGCATATTAATGATATAAACTTGTGAATATGGTTGTGTTCTCACACGGCGGAGGCCCGGGGTTCAAATCCCCGCAGGCCCATCACACTGGATTGAGAATATCTTTGTGAGAAGCTTTTGTATAACCCCTTATTCCCTTAATTACTTAGTTAGTAGGTACTAATTTAGTTATTTCTCAAAGGATAACAAGTATAACTATAAATGAAGGCTTATAATTTATTCGATAACTTCTATTCTAACATTATAAACTATTATCAGTTTTCCTTTAATATTATTGACCCTATCTAGAGCTTCAAGCAACTTTTCCAATAATAATCTTGGTATTACTGGATGTACTCTGAGGACTATAATGCCCGGATGACTACCAGGTGGATACATGATTTCATCTGCGAAATCGCTATCCCTTGTTATTAGTACAAGATTCTCTTCTCTAGCTATATTTATGACGGTTTCATCATCCACACCTTTAGGGACATACTCAACATAGTAGCTATGTTCCTTTAAAACACGGTATATACTTCGAGGGATGTTTTCATCAAGTAGGAAGCGGTATAACACGTCTCTCCCTCCGTAAGAGTTCAGCAGCTAACGCTATTGCTTCAAGAATCATCTCCTTGTTCAATTGAGGGTACTCCTCAAGTATCTCATCTACTGACATGCCCTCAGCCAGCATCTCTAATACATCTGAGACTAAGACTCTAGTACCCCTAAATACAGGCTTACCATGACAAACCTTAGGGTCAACGATAATCCACTTAAACCTTTTAACTAGCATTACTCCCCCCCTTCCCTATAAACCTATTACATAAATTCCGCCTTTTAGGCCTAATGCAGTCTTTACACATATCTAATGATAACTAGTATCATACTTGATATAATTATTGATTATTGTTCCTGAACACTATACATATCATTAATTATGAACTATGTATATCGGTGTGTTCCCACACAGTAGAGGCCAAGGGTTCAAATCTCCATGAACCAACTAAATAATATCATAGATTTATCTTTAATTTATACTTATAAGTATAGAAAAGCATGGACATAGCTAACTTAAAGTACTTATACCAGGTTTATATTGTAATGGGGTCATCATAATAGTTTTCACTATGTCTAGCACTTTATGGCATGGTTTCAACAGCGTCTAGGATAACTATTGGCGTAGTGTAATTATCTTTATTGTTCTCTTTCTGACTATGATTAACTTGCCATATAGATTTTCTATTCTTTCTAATGTTGAGAGTATTCTCTCGGCTATGTATAGGGGGTTTAATGGCGGTATTCTTAGTATAATTACTCCTGGAACACTAGGCTTTAATAGTGCTATTCTCCCAAAGTCTTTATCAAACGTTATTATAATTCTTGACTCCTTTATGGCTAGCTCTACTACTTCTTTATCGCTCATACCAGGTCTAAGCTCCCATCGAGGCTACGTCATATCCCCTTTTTCTAAGTATAATGATAACGGTTCGAGGTATATTTTCATCAGCTAGAAGTCTAGGCTTTAACAATAACTTCTTCCCTCAAAACGCTGGCTGCATACTTAATAGCTGCTAACACGTCTTCCCTTGAGAGATGGGGATATTCTTTTAGGATATCATCTATAGTCCATCCATTAGATAGTAACTCTAGGATAAAGTACACAGGAATCCTTGTCCCTTTTATTACTGGCTTACCTCCCATAATCCTGGAGTCCACTACTATTCTATTCGTGGCTTCAGTCAATAATCTCCCCCTAAACACTATTATAACAAAGGTCTTTATATGCTATTCTAACTAAAACAAGTACATCTTATGATAGGTAATATTCAAATTGATATTAGTTATAGACATCATTTTGGATTACATGCATATCATTGATATGAACCATGTATATCAGTGTGTTTTCACACGGCGAAAGCCCGAGGGATCAAATTACCGTGGGCCCACCAAGCTTATAGATCATTAATTCAACTTAAATTCAACTTATACGTATAGGTAAGAGTGTCTTATACATATACGTGATTTACCATGCATGTTATCGTTATCTGCTATATATTGTGTATTACATCCAAAGTAAGCATCCTATTTGAGGTTGTTGAAGACAGATCAAATCAGTAGACCAAGTACAAGATATTCATATGTTTGTGAAAGAAGCGTATAGAGAGTCATGAGCTAGGTATTCACTCCACTTATGCTAATAGGATAAAGAATAGGGAAGTATCAGTATTAGACATAGCACTAAAGGGGATTCTAGAGTATTTGGCTGCAGAGGAATTAGCAGAATTAACAAGCATATGTCCCAGAGGAGGGTAGAATCATACACCCCTATCCAGTATCTAATAAATGTCTCTGTTGCACCTGTGGATTATATGCTGATTAACCTACTATTTAGTTGGGAGTACTAGATAGTACTAATTTGTGAGATGTATGGTATTGTATATAATTATTGAGGGATTGTGTAGAACATACCCTAGTACTATATTAGTACTAGACTAGTACTATAGATAAGTTTTTAGTACTGTATTGGTACTTATTAGTACTGGGGACTGAGGTGGGTAAGAAGCAGGTAAAGTTTTACATAGAGCCAGAGCTTTATGAGAAGCTTGTGAGGATTGCAAAGGAGCAGGGTGTTAGTGTTCCTGCCCTTGTTAGAAGTCTTGTACTGGATTTCTTGGGAGATGCTAGGGATGGAAATCTAGCCAGTAGGGTGAGTGAGCTTGAGGTGAAGTATGAGCAGTTAGCAAAGGAGCTTGGGAGAGTAGAAAGGGATCTTGCAATGATAATAAAGAGGTGCTGTAGAAGTGAACAAAGCTAAGGACATATACTCACTCCTAGAGCCCTACAATCCTTGGTGGGTGGATAAAGGCTGGGATAGAAGAGATCCTCTTATAAAAGCTTTTGAGAATTCAATACTAGAGAGAGAACCACGCCTCTATTACCATATCCGCCGCTATATAACTAAGCTTAATGCTTACGGCATCATAACTATAAGGGGTCCTCGAAGAGTTGGTAAGACTACTCTGATAAAACTTTTGATAAGGTATCTCATAAAGGAGAAGGGTATTATCCCAAAGTCAATATTCTACGTATCTCTAGACTATGAAGGATTAAGAGATATCAAACTCTCTGACCTACTAATAGCTATAGCTAGATCCTCCTTCTATGAGAAGTATGTTTTTCTTGACGAGGCATCAATGTATTCTGGATGGGCTCAAGCCCTTAAAAACATGTATGATACTGGTCTAATAGATGCTGGTAGAATGAAGATAGTTGCTGCTGGAAGCCATTCAATGGACTTAGCTGAGGCTACTAGTAAGCTTCGAGGTAGACAAGGAGCTCTGGCACAGCTCTTTAATGTCAGTGGGAATCTCATCCATGTTCCTCTTCGCTTCCCTGAAGTTGTTGAGGCAATTAGAGGTGAGATAGACCGCCTATTCTCTTACTACAAGCTAAGGAGGTCTAAGGCTCGCTTCAACTTACTAGTCAAACTCTCATCTGGAAGAATACCTCTAATTATACAAGAGATATATGATAATTATTTCCAGTTACTCCAGACAATACTGGAAGACTACCTTATTCATGGAGGTTATCCACGGGCGATAAACGAGTATCATCGAACAAACAAGATATCGGAGGATTTCTATAGTGACTTAGCTGAACTGCTGGTCAAGGACTCTGAGAAGGCTGGTCTTCATCCAGAGAACCTCAAAAGGTTATTAGAGGTGCTAACAGAGCCCAAGAGGCTCTCATCCACACTAAACTTCAAAAAGTTGGAGGTAATCGGTGTAGACGAAGATGCTAGACCTAAGAAGAAGTTTGGTCTCAGGGCTTACATAGAGTACTTAAAAACAACTTGGACGTTTTTCTTCTCATATCGTGAGCAAGGGAAGAGTGAAAGCTGTACTCCCAATCTCCAGGAGAATGTGAAAAACTATGTGCTAGACCCCTTCATATACCATGCACTCTATAGCTACCTACGTAACATACCAGACCCCTTTAATACATCTAAGGAACTTGTAGACCATACAGACTTTAAAGGACACTTAATAGAGAGTGTAGTAGCCTCCCACCTGCTTCTCTCACAACAGCTCTTTGAAAGAGTTTCCTCTATAGACTATACAAAGGTATTAATGTATAGGATAACACCTCACAATAGCTTAGAAAAGGAGACAGACTTTGTGTTATGTGTCAAGAAGAGAGGTCGGAATTACAGGTTCATTATAGAGACGAAATATAGGAAAACTCCTTCACACGTCATCCCAGAAGAAGGCAAAATAGTACTAACAAAAGACGTACTAAAAATCAAAAATAACATAGTCTACATACCTGTATCTATATTCCTGTTAATTTTCTAGGAAAACATTTGATGCATTACCCAGCAACCAATAGTGGTCTGCAACTTTTGTCGAAAGTTTTATGCAACCTAGTTGCATAATGAGTTCATAGGAATATCTAGTATCTAATCATGGTGTTTTATCCCTATGTCTTGGAATGAAGGCATCAGTAATGCAGGAGGAACTACTGCCACTGTATTTATGTTCTTCATTATAATAGTTGTATTTATAGTCATATTAGGGGGTTTTTGAGAGTAAAAAATACCATAATAAATGTTGATTTCACATGTCTCAAACAGTTTGTTACCTCTATATTAGCCATAGTTGCATTAATAGGTGCTCTAGATGTGTTAGCGGTTTTCCTTAAAGCAGTAAATAGTCCTTGGTGGGGAATAGGGTATTTGATAGGCCTTGCTTTACTAACTCCTTTTGTTTATATTGTGGCACAAGCGGTTAGTAGTAGTGTAAATGTAAGTTTGCCCGAGTGTGTTACTAACATTGTTGATGCAACCTCTGAGATAAACTTAGTGTCAATAGGTGTAGTAGTCGGCTTTGTGGTGTTAATTATAATTGTAATATATAAGTTAATGGAAGACATGTATTCTTATTAACAGCCCCTACCTGAGAGACAGTAATGCTAAGCATATAGCTTGTAGAATTTCCCATATATCTCTATTAGTGCTTGTTTCCATATTCCTTGTTTTACAATACTAGTTGGAGATAATGGTTTATCAGCACTTCAAATCGTTTTTGATGGAGTTCTTCCTTGAAGATGTTTATCCATATTTTCTTGGAGTTCAAACATTTGTAGAATTATTGACTAATAAATATATACTAAGTCTATTCTTAGTCAATATGTTATTAGATACACTTTATTAGAGATATTATGGTTATTAAACAAAAGTATTTATGATACGCTATAGTATAATTATATTAAGATGCTAGAGGTGCTGAATTAGTGTCTATTCTAGTACACACTAGGATTAATATGAATAATCGAATAATACTACCTAGAAAGGTTCTCAAAATATGTAATAGTGACGTTATTGAGCAGATCTCTATGGAGATACATGAATCTATATAGAGGAGAGGTAGGTGGTGATATGGCTAAATTATTGATTCTAGGCCCCTCCTATAGACGTAATACAGCTTCAGAGCCTCTACCAGCTATAGAGCGTTATGATGGAGTATTCTATAGGATAGTTAGGAGTAATATGGGTAAGGTCAAGGAGAAAAACATAGATATTATAATAATAACTGAAGATCTCAATATAGCAACTCCAGAGACTAAACTACCATATAAACCACCAGTAGGAGACAAATGGAGAACACTACCACCAGTAACCAAGGATACAGAGAAGATCAGGGAGTTACAGAAACAAATACTAGAGATCGTTGAGAACAAGAAATATGATGAGATATTTATTGCTCTAAACAGATATTATAAAGCACTATTACCAAACCTATCACCTTACACAAGAAACATATTAGCAGAATTTAAGGGACTAGGTCCAAAAGCAAGAGCATTAAAACAATGGCTATTCAAGTGATCTGCTATGAATAAACAGGTTAAGCTTATAGAGAAAAGTCTACCAGTTAATAAGTTAAATATTCTATCATCAAAAGAAGCTAGTTTCATAAGAATTCCTAAAATTCATAATATACATATATGGTTTGCACGTAGACCAGCAGGAGCTTCTAGAGTCCTCACACTCGCATCCATTCTCCCAGTAGGTATAGAGGAAACTATATTTGAAAGATTTACTGGATTACTAGAAGCATTTAAGAATAATAAGGTGATTTACTCTGTATCGCCAAGAAGAAATAGAGTTCAAAAAGCAGTTGTAGAGGTTCTTGGTAAGTTTCCTAGAGACATAGTTGTAGTTGATCCTATGGCTGGTGGGGGTAGTATTCCTCTTGAGTCTTTGAGGCTTGGTTTTAGGACTGTTGCTATTGAGTATAATCCTGTTGCTTATCTTGTTACTAAGGCTACTGTTGAGTTTCCAGCTAAGTATGCTGATTCTGGCTTGTTTGAGGAGACTTTGAGGGCTGCTAAGGAGTTTATTGTTAGAGCTAGAGAGGAGCTTAGTAGGTATTATGGATGGGATGCTGAAAACTATATTTTTGCTAGAGGTGTTAGGTGTCCTTTCTGTAAAGGTCTTATACCAGTACAGGGTGTTGCTCCCCAGGTTACTAAAGCACCAAGGTTTAAGAATAGATACCTTAGGATAATCTATGATAGAGAGGAGAAGACGTTTCATATAGAAACAACTGATAAGGAAGCTCCTAAACCTTTTGATAAGAGAGGCTATAATATAAGATGCCCCTATTGTGGAAGATGGTTTCAGTTAAGAGGTAGAGCTAAGAGTGGAGAAACAGCTTTTGATAGATGGTTTAAAGAACATGCTGAACTTATGAGAAGAGTGGTAGAGGAGTATGAGGAAGTAACCCCTGAAATGGAGGAAAAGCTCTTACAAACCCATATACCATTAATAAAACAAGTTAAAAACACATTCACACCAGTATGGGAAGACAGTGATGAAAGAGAGAGGTTCATTCAAGCCTATAGAGACCTATCAAGAGAAATCCTAGAACTACAAGACTATATACCAATAGACCCCATACCCAAGGAGAATAGATGGGCAAGTACAGCAAGAAACAAAGGACTAACACACTGGTACATGCTCTACAACCCAAGACAACTACTAGCTATAGCAAAACTATCAAAAATAGTAGCAGAAATAGCTGAAAAACTAGCATTAAGAAACGGAGAGTTTGGAGCAGCAATAGCACTCTACCTAGCATTTGCAGTAGATAAAGTAGCAGACTATAACACAATAGCAACAAAATGGCAAGGTTCAATGTTTAAAACAGGTATAGGCAATACCTTTAGAGGAGAAAGCACTATTGATTTCAGGCTCGAATATTGTGATGCTATACCTCATAAGAAAAGCCTTACATGGGCGTTAGAGATAAACGTAGCAGAGTCATCATCTTTGTCAAGAACTACAGGCGGCATTCTTCCTGTGTTGAGATTCTTGGTGGAGGAGTTTCGTGGTTCTAGTTTGGGTGACAGAGTTTCTGTTTATCTTGGTGATGCTACTAGGCTTTCAGAGATTGTTGGTGTTGGATGTGTTGATGTTGTTAATGTTGATCCTCCTTATTTTGAGCAGGTTATCTATAGTGATAGGAGTGAGTTCTTCTGGGTTATTCTACGTAGGAGTTTGAGACCTGTTTTAGAGTACTTGTTTAAGCCTGGGCTTAGGCTTTCTGGATGGAGTTGGACTAGTTCTGTTGTTCCTAGAGAGAGGGAGGTTGTCACATATGATAAGAGGGATAGTAGTGGTAGGTTTAAGAGGTTTTTCAAGGATTTTGTAAAGGAGACTTATAAGGTATTGAGAGATGATGGTGTCTTAGTATTATGGTTTACCCATCCTACTGATATTGCTTGGAGAACTGTTGGTGAATCACTGTATAGTGCTGGCTATGTTGTTTCTAGAGTTTGGCCTCTACAGACTGAGATGAAGACTAGGTATAAGAGGCAAGTGAATGTTGTAGCACAGGAGACAAGCCTGGTTATTGTTGCACGGAAGTATGGGAGACAGAGGCTTGTTGAGATTGGTGCTGATGTTAAGAGGGGTTTGTTGGAGAACCCTAGTTTTATTGAAGCTGTACGTGTAGCTGTTGAAGAGGCTAGACGTGTTGCTAGAGAGGCTGGTGCTAGTCCTGCTGATATGATGGCTTTAATGCTTGGTACTGCTCTTAGTGTTGCTACAAGGTTTGAGGTTCCAGGTTTAGATAGGTTCGATCCTTTGTTTGATGCTGCTGCTACTAAGGTTGATGAATTGTTTGTATCACCTATTATAGGTAGGGTGCTTGTAGAGACGGGGATTGTTAGGTTGCGGGAGGGTGATGCTGTAAAGGTGGCTGAGCTTATTAGTAAGGCTATGTTACGTGATGCTGCTACAAGGAGTTATGTAACGTTATGGTTTATCTCTAGAGTTGATCTTGAGTCTGGTAGGTATAGAGATGAGCCTCTACCCTTAAGCTATGATTTTGCTCAAACTGTTTCAAAGCTACTGGGATATGATATTGATAGACTTAGAGAACTAGGTCTCATAGGTGGGCATGTGTCTGGTAGGGGTGTAGGAGAAGAGACTGGTGGAAGGGGTAAGGCATTCTATCCCTTATTGTTTGAAGCATTAACAGCTACTGGTGCTAGAACTACTTGGAGCAAGTTTTCAGCACTAGTTCCTGGTAAGGCTATATACCTTGCTTATCTAGCTTTGAATGAGAGTGGAGCACCTAGTGTTAGAGCTAGAAATATTAGGTTGAAGGTGAGAGAATGGTCTTGGGAAGCCTTGTCTGAAGCTGCTGCACTAGCTATAGTGTTAATTGAGACTTCAAGAGACATAGACTTAGGCTTGGAAAAGGCTTCTACAAGAGGTTTAGAGAAGTGGTATGATAGTGTTGGTGTAGAGGATTCTAGTAGTGTTAGAGAGCTTGCAGTTATGAGTCTTCTTAACCTAATATATGGGAGGCGAGCTCTATATTGAGGATAAAGTTAGGTGAAGTGTTCCAGCTTAAGACAAAGCCGGAGAAACTACGTAGCGAGCTTATTCCAAGTTTTGACTCTGTATTAGAGTCTTGGGTTAAACAAGTGAGGATAACTAGTTATGCTGATCCAACGTACTTTCTAGAAGTAACCTATCTCACTGAGCCTCTCAAGATTTTTGTAGAGAAGATAGTCTCGAATTTAGAGAGTACTGGTGTTTTTGGAGGTTTACTAGAGAGAGGCTTTGGCTTTGGTAAGACTCATTCACTAATCTTGTTATGGCATTTATTTACAACCAATGTTTATAAAGAACTTGGTATAGGGATTAAGAGTAGAGTTGTTAAAGAGACACTTGTCTTAGGTATAGATTTCTCTAAAGAGAAGCCGTTTACACGTATTATTGCAGAACTAGAGACTTATAGGAATATGGAACACCCTATTACTAAGTTAAAGGATCCAAGGTTAGTCCAAGCTGTTTCTAGAGTTTTAGAGAGTTGTGGTAGGAGTAGACTCTATAGCTTATCTAGTGATGAACTAGCTGATTTAATAGTAGAGATACTTGAGAAGTATAGTGAGTTTGGGGGTTGTCCAAGACTTCTCATTCTTATTGATGAACTAGGCTATGGGCTAGAGCAGAGGATGAGGAGATATGCTGACTACATGGAGAAGGGTAGGAGGGGTGAAGCAGAAGAAGTTTATGCAGAAGCTAACTCTATAGTAAACTTCCTAAGCTATCTCTATGAAAGACTGCAGGGTAAACCCTACTCCTCTGTTATCATATGGGTTGTTGCTGAACAAGATAGGAGAGGGATAAATGCTCTACTTCTTAAGTATCAGGATAGACAGTTTATTTATTCAAGGATTAAGGGGTTGTTAGAAGATCTTGATAGCATAGGTGAACGTTATAGTCGAGGGCTTGGAGGTACTGGTATAGCTGAGCTATCCTATAGTCCTGAACACGCACTAGAAATAGCTATGCATAGGATATTGAAGTCTCAGAGACGTTTGGGGGATGTTAGAGAAGCCTATATTTCTATATTAAGATATAATGCTGGTCAACTAAACCTTGGAGAGTGGATTGAGAAGTATAAGGAGGAGTTAAGGAAGTATTATCCATTCTCTCTTGGAATGATACGTTTGTTAAGAAAGCTTATGAACTCTAGAGATGTACCTGGTACAGAGTATGTTAGAACAGTTATCTATGTAGCTGCTGAAGCTGCTAGAGATGCTCTTATAAGAGATGCTCTTAACACCTATACTATTAGTGTAAAACACCTTTCTCTACCTGAGATTGTTCAAGCTAAGCTTATGGGAGAGCTAGCAGCTGACTGGATTCAAGCTGTATCAGATGTGGAAATAGCTTTTTCTAAACTTAGTGGAGAGTTAAAGGCTTCTGCAGAAATGTTTGCTAAATACGTTTTTGCTAAAGGCGTTACTGCTAATATACTAGCTATTTTAGAGTCGGAAGATGCTAAGGAGTTAGAGAGATACGGTTCTCTTATAGAGGAGGTTCAGGTTGAGATTATACAAGCGTTTAGGGAGTCAGACTCTTTTAGACTTCTTGAAAAACTTGGTGATGCTCTAGAGAGGCTTAGAGCAGAGAGTGCTAGGATTGATGAGAAGGAGGTTGATGGGAATAGGTATTATCTACCTTCATTCTTCCGTACAATCTATAGTAGGCTTACAGCTTATATTGTAGAGGAGAGGAAGAGTATTGAGAATAAAGCCTATATACCAATATATATTAAGGAGCGTGGAACTACTCCATCTCTCTTTACAGATGTTAGGGTAGTAGTGGATGGGAGACAGGATGATGTTTCAGTAGCTCTACTTGACTTCAGTAAAGTGTGGAGTGTAGACACTCTCGTATCTGATCCAGCTTTTCAGGAAGCACAGAATAAGGGTAAGCTATTAATGATACTAGTTCCTCCATGGGATATGAGCCTCTATAGCAAGCTCTACATGGGTGATTTAACTTATGATAACATTGTTGAAGGCTTGGCAAATAGGCTTCAAAAATCAGTAGATAGAGGGAGTGTTAAAAGACCTCTACATATTATCATACTATTACCCAATTTGTCTAAGAATAGATTTGATAGAGTCTTAGATAGACTAGCTGTTTATGAGGGTACAAAGAGGTTTATTGACTACTTGTCTAGAACTAGTGATGTTTTAATGGAGAGGCTTAGGGAGTATGAGGATACTCTAGTGAAGAGGAAGGACTTACTAGAGATAATTAATAGAGAGGTTAGAGAGAAGCATTTGGCTAAGCTTAGAAGTAAGCTGGAGAGGGAGATAATGGATGCTAAAGTGCTGGCACAAAGACAGCTACTACGTTTGTCTAGAGAGATTGTATCAGAGATACTGTCACTATATGCTAAGGCGATATACTATAGCTTAGACTCTGGCAGGTTTGTATCTAAAAACATAGCTATGGTAGAGACTCCTAGTACAACAGAAGGTGTTCTAAAATATAAGGCTCCTATGAGTCTAAACCAGTATGCATCCATACTTAATGGTTTTCTTAGAAGTATAGTGTTTAGATTAAACTATCAGCATAAGCCATTGGAGATAATGAAAGTTGTTCTCCAAGCTTATAGGAAGGAGTTTGAAGAAGCTATTGTTAGAGAGAAGGATGTTTTAGATGAAGTTCTTGAAAACTTGATGCTGGGTACGTACGGTGTTAAGCCTTTAAGCCTAAATGTTGCACTTGAGGCTGTAAAATACCTTGATAAACAGGTTCTAGAGTATGATGATAAGAGTGTTGAGATAAGAGTAGATACTGATAAGCGTGTCATAAACTTTGTTGTAACACTTAAGAAGGTGGAGGAGAAGCCTCCCCAGTTTCCAGTAACCCCTTCTGGTCCTAAGCCGAGACCAGTTGTTGTAACGAGACCTAGAGCTCCCTCTATTGCTAAAGAAGTTTCTTTAACAAGTGTTTATTTAGTGTTACCAGTAGGATTTAATGTTGATGATTTACAGCAGATGTTTACTGTATTCTTGGAGCATGTGCAGGCATCTATATCAGAGCTATCTTTCCATCTAGATCTTGGAAAAGCTATGTTAAACTATACTTTGAGAGAGGTGAGCCTTGATACTATAAGGGATTCAAGGATTATTTTAAACATGCTTAGTAGGTTATCCTTAAAGGAGAATAGAGTTGTTGAAGTAGTGCTTTCTCTGTCTGAACCAGTTCTAGAGGAGAGGGTTAAGGAAGTTTTTGGAGAATACTATAGTGGTGTGAAGAGGAGTTTTGACAAGTTCTTACCATAGTGGAGTTGGTGGATTTAATGGATCTATTAGATGAGAAGGTCTTAAGGGTTTTTGAAGAAGTAGTTGTTGAGAAAAGTCTTGCACGGCTAGATGTTGTCTCTAGACTTCCACGTTTTATTGCTGAGTATCTTATCTCTAAATATTATAGAAGAGACCCTGTTGGATGGGTTGATACTGTTGCTAAAATAGTGAGAGAATACTACCCTGATCCTAGGGAGAAGGATAGAGTTCTTAGTAGAGCTAAGAGGGATGGGAGGATTACTCTTATAGATGAGTATAAAGTTGTAGTAGATCTTAAGAGGAATAGGTATTATCTCCATATACCTAATCTACAAATCTATGATGCTCTTGTAAGCGATGCTGTTGTTGAAAGGTATGAGAGAATACTGTCTGGACTATGGGGAATAGGGGTTCTAGAGTATAGGCCAGAGATAGTAAGGGCATTCTCATCTAGAGGTAAGGATAAGATCCCGTTTACACCTCTTATACTAGTTGATTTTGAGCCATTCCAAGTCTATAATATTGACTTAGGCTCTTTTATAGATGGGAGGAGTTGTTTTACAACAGATGAGTGGATAGACCTTCTTATAAAGAGTATTGGGTTAAACCCGCAAGTGTATAGTGTTAGACAGAAGCTATTACTCTTATTCCGTCTCGTTCCTTTAGTAGAAGCTAATGTAAACCTTATGGAGCTTGGTCCACGTGCTACAGGGAAGACTTATCTTTATAGAAACATATCATACTATACTAGGATCTATGCTGGAGGGACAATAAGTGCTGCTACTCTATTCTATCATGCTAGACTTAGAGTACTTGGAGACATAGGTACTAAGGATGTTGTAGTGTTTGATGAAATAGCTAAGGTTAGGTTTACAAATCCTGATGAAATGGTTGCTAAACTAAAAGACTATATGGTGGATGGGCATTTTGAGAGAGGGTTGCTTAAGAGAGCTCATAGTGACTGTAGCCTAGTGTTTGTAGGTAATGTAGAGTTAGAGATGGGTGGTGTACTAGGGAGTATTCTAGATTATCTACCTAGTTTTATGAGAGATACAGCTCTAGTTGATAGAGTTCACGGTCTTCTACCAGGGTGGGAGCTGCCTAAGATACAGAGGAGTGAGCTTCACTTAGCAAAGGGATACGGGTTTGCAGCTGACTACTTATCAGAGATTCTCCATAGGTTGAGAAGCCATAGTTTTGAAGCACTTGTTAGTGAGATATTTGAGTTTATTGGTGACTATACTATAAGGGATGAGAAGGCTGTTCGTAAGCTGCTTTCTGGTTTTATGAAGCTCCTTTATCCTCACGGAGAGTTTGATAGGAGTGAGCTTGAGAGGATTGCTAGATTAGCTGTAGAGTTGAGACAGTATATAGCTGATATGCTTTCAGATATGGCTCCACATGAGTTTCCTAGAAAGGTTTTAGAGGTAAGGGTGCATGGTTGAATGACAAGTATTTATGAAACTGTATCTCAGCTACAGAGTATGGTTGAAGAGCTTTTAGAAGGGTTTAGTCTAGAAAACACCTATAAAGCTACTCTTTATTCAGCATTAAGGGCTTCAATAAAGGCTAGAGGGTTGGATTACAGTCTTACTAAACCTCTTGAACAGAGTATTCCTTCTCCACTCTCTGCTCTTGTGAAGAGGAGGATGGTTGGTAGGTTTTCTTACCTAGTTAGGTTGTTGGATAGAATGTTGTGTGGGTTGAGACCTGTAATAGTTGATGAAGGGAGTGTTAGACAAGTAGTATCTAGGTTGAAGGAGTCTATTCATAAAGTAGACTATGTAGTAGTTTATGATTGTATGTCGTTAATAGAGTTTATAGTTTTATCAGCTTATTTGAAGAAGTGTGGTTTAGATACAGCTTTTCTAGATATAGTATTCATTAATCCACTAGGGTTGACGAAGTATGTTACACAGCAACTACCTGTTATGGAGTATAGAGCAGTGTTGAGAGAGTTTGCTCATATGCTTGCAGAACAGTTGGGTGGAAGGGGTTATTCAAAGAGTGCTTATATTGATTTGAGAGTGCATGAGTATGGGTTTCTAGGTGTTAGTGAGTTTATAGGTAAGCTTGATATTAAGCGTATAGCTAGCGAAGTTTTTGAAAATGCTTTAAAGGGAAGGGTTCTTGTAACTTCTGATCACGGGTATGATGTGGTAGTGGATGAGGAGAACTGGTATCTCTATATAGTACATGGGCATGAGTTGCCAATAAGCGGTTTTACTAGAAAGTCTATTCTTCCTTTAAGTAGGTTTTCATTTTTTATAGAAGTTTCTTCTATATCTTAGTGAGTGGTGTTGTATTGTGGAGAGGAGAGCTTATTATATTGTGTTAAGAGTTAGGAATAAGGGTGTTGGAGAGATCCTGTTTAATATTGGTGGAGAGGGGGAGTCAACTACATTTATTAGAGTTAATGGAGTCAATGCAGTCTCTGTCTTTAAGAAGCTTATAGGTCTTCTTTCAAAGCAGGGTGCTGTAGTTCCTGTTAGGATAACGGATAGGGAGAGAGTTTATAGTATAAGAGAGGATTTAGGACCAGTTATTGGTGCTTATATGTTGTTACTCCGTAGAGCTAGGAATTATGAGAAGTGGTTTGTTTTTCTAGAGGAGTTGCTTGATGAGAAGTATCCTGGTGTCGCAAGCGTTCTTACAGTTTTTCTAGAGATGGCCATAGAGTTTTCCAAGACTAGGTGGGCTAGTGTTAAGAAAGGAGGGTATAGGGCTACGCTATCACCAGTAGTTCTAGACGTGTTCTCTTCTTCACTAAAACACTTTGTAGATAGGATAGTATCTGTATCAAGGAGAGAACGTTTAAAGTTAAAATAGGTACTAGGTTTTATAGCCGTTTTATAGGCTTCCAGATAGATCACTTGATTGATCTGGTTAAGAATATGTTAGAGTGAATAGGCTTATTGTTTAGGAATGTCTAGTGTTGCATCTATTTTGGTATTGTATTATATAGTGTATCATGCATTTTATACATCCTCTATTCTTAGTGTAGGTTGTTTAGAAGCATTGTACTAGGTTTTTCTTAGGGGCTTGTCTTTAGCTCTAAGAATATTGTTGCATGAGGGGGGTTTTCTCTAGTTACTCCTTTAGATTCTATGTTTCTTGTTTCTCCTATAGTGTGTTTTATTGTTAGTGTTTTCTCTGCTCCATCTATTAGGTATGTGTCTGTCTCTTCTATTATGCTGTCTTGGTCTATGGCTCTTATCTCTATAACTGTGTCTCTATAGTCTTTACTTTTTTACTAGTTCTTCTCAGTATGTTATATTTACTACTAGGTATGGATCATGTATTGGGTCTAGGTCTTTTGAGTCTAGTGTCTTGTCGTGGTCTCTATCTTCTAGTGGGTTTAGTCTCTTCTTTATCTCAGTGTAGCCGTCTAGTCTGTCTCTATTGCTGTCTCTTGTTTCTATAGAGTGTTTATCTGAGTCTATGGGGTTGGATGGTGGGCTGGGTAGTGATGCTGGTAGGTAGAATGTTGTAGATGATGCTACTACTGTAAACAGTATTACTGCTAGTAGACTATATGTCTTCAATACACTATACTTAACTGTGCAGCCTTTTCTCTAAGACATTTTGATAACTCTACAGTTACTGTATTTTATAGATAACTAGGTGTTTTAGAGAATATATGGGTTACTTAAAAACTCTATAGCATAAATAATATATTGGGAAGCAAATATTAAGAGGATAGAGCTAGTAACACTATAGTAGAACCCCGCGGCTTTCCCGGCGGCGGCATAGCTAAGACACCGGGCATAGCCCGAGCTTAGGGATGAATAGCATGTCTCCAGCCGCGGGGATAAGACCAAGAAGAATATATACCCCCTCAACTACATTGGTAATATGGTTTACACTCACGCCTATGGAGACCCAAGCCCCCTAGAGGACCTAGGCTTACCTCTAGGATGCTTGGGTCTGACGAGAGGGCTAGTACCCACACCCCTCCCACACTTAGGAATCAATTCTAGAAGGGGAGGGTGTCTAACCATAGAGGACTATACAAACCCTAGAATACACTACCCCCACCCCCTTGCGGCCGAACTCCGGTTGATCCTGCCGGACCCGACCGCTATCGGGGTGGGGCTAAGCCATGG
>CAYZRH010000048.1:0-19197 GCA_964480805.1 uncultured Desulfurococcaceae archaeon | reverse complement strand
TTTCATAACCTTATTAGAGGTTTTAATAAGTATCTAAATACTATTATGTTGTAATTAAGAGCTATTTTCTTAGGCAATTTTATAAGTTTAGTTATTTTAATAATTGATGCATCAGATGCTATAGTGACGGGTGCACTAATGTATGGTTAATGCTGTAAAGGTATTGTTTATAATGATTCTCCTTAGCTGTATACTATACCCTTTAGAGATAAATGTTGTGTATAGCAGTAGTGATAAACCATTGTATGTAGCTATTATATGGCACCAGCACCAGCCTTTCTACGAGGATCTTAGTGGTAGAGCCCGTATGCCTTGGCTTAGACTACATGCTGCTAAGGATTATTTTAAAATGGCTTGGCTTTCCCAACTCTATCCAGATATACATGTCACTATTGATCTCACTGGCTCACTATTGATACAGCTTCAGGACTTTGTTAATGGTAGTTGCTGGGATCAACAGTATATTATATCGTGGAAGCTTGCTAATGGTGAGGAGTTGTCTATAGAAGATAAATGGTCTATGCTCCAAATACCAAGTGGTTTCTTTGATATAAACTGGGGTACTATTGTAGAAGAGCATGCTAGGTATAAGGAGATACTTGATAAGAGGAATGAAGCTTTCCAACTATATGGCGGGTTGCCTCCTAGTGAGAGAATGGAGAAGATTACAAGTTATCTAAGTGATCAAGACTATCTAGATCTAGCTGTAATGTTTAACCTATACTGGATGAACCCACTTGTAATAGAGAACATGTACCCCGATCTAGCTAGTTTATGGAGTATGGGTGACTATAGGAGTAGCGATCTAGGCTATACACCATATACTAGAGAAGACTTAGTTAAAGTATTAAATGCCCACTTAGACCAGGCTATAAAAGCTTTACAAATACATCGTGAACTACAGGATAGTGGAGTAATAGAGGTAGTTACAACACCATACACTCATCCACTATCACCACTATTAGTAGATCTTGGCTGGAGAGATGATCTAGAAATACATATGGTGAAAGCTATTGAAATGTATAAGAAATTGTTTAACAAGACACTAACTGGTCTATGGTCTCCTGAACAAGCTGTTAATCAAGGTAGTTTAGAAATATTTGTTAAATACAATATTTCATGGACTGTAACTGACCCACGTGTTGCAGCTCATGCAGATCCCTCTTTCCTATATAGTGGAAGCCCTAATTATGATAAGATCACTAGACCCTATTACGTAGAGTTTAACGGTTCAAGGATCTATGTATTGTTTAGAGACTGGGTTTTATCTGATAAAGTTGGTTTCACATATTCTAAAATGAACCCTATAGAAGCTGTGGATGATTTCATAAACACTATACTCTATGTTAAAAATATTGTTGGTGGTGGAAGAATACTTGTTATAGCACTTGATGGAGAGAATGCATGGGATAGCTATCCCAATGATGCATTAGAATTCCTTACAGAACTATACGAAAGACTATCTCTTCTACAAAGTCAAGGTGTTATAAAGACTGTCACAATTAGTGAATACCTTTTTGAATATAGTGGTATAGAGGAAGCTGTAGAGTTTCCAGAATCAGTTGTTGAAGTACTTGATCTAGAGGATAGGGATCTAAGTATCTATAAAGACTATAGTGAACTACCACGTAAGAGTGTTCTCCAAAAGTTTCCAGAGGGTTCATGGGCTGGAGGCTCCCTAGATCTATGGATTGGCGAGCTTCAGGAGAATATTGCATGGATGTTTCTAAAGAATGCACGTGATACATTATATGGCTATGTATTGTCTAATGGGTGGAGCTGGGCTGAGCCTTGGACATGGAGTTTGGAGGCTAGAGATGCTCTTGAGTATTTATTGAGAGCTGAAGGCTCTGACTGGTATTGGGGTTATGGTGTTGATATGAGTGGTGGTTATGATTATGTAGGTGATATTCTTGTAAAACTCTATCTTAGAACAGTTTATGAATGTATAGGTTTAGAGCCTCCACCCTACCTATATACAGACTACTATCCTGATGGACAGCCATACTGGCTTGCTACACCATTTAGAGAGGGGCATGGTCTAGTCTCTCCAGTTGTTGATGGCTTTATAGATAGTGTTGAGTGGGGTAATAGTACATTGTATATGTCAGTATCTAGTATTCCAGAACTATATGTTGGATGCGATTATGAGAACCTCTACATAGGCTTATTGATCAACTATACTGGAGAGTACAGTATTGTTGTTGATATTGGTTTTGAAGAGAGGTTTATAGCTAATTATCTAGACTACCTAGGCTATAGTGTAGGGTTCAAGGTTTCATATAGTATTCTAGATGATAGAGTCTATAAAGCAGTTGGTAATGAGTCATGGGGTTTCCTAGGCTATGTAGAGAGAGCTCTTAGTAGTAGTGTTGAGTATAGGATACCTTATGAACTACTAGGTATACCAGATACTTATACATCAAAAATCTATATACGTATACTACTAATCAACACTAGCAACTGTGTTATTGGAGTAGCTCCATACGACTACCCTGGATACACTACTAGGAAGATAAGTGTTTATGGTGAATTAGTTTTCTCTTACAATGACCCGATTGGAGACGATCATGGTCCTGGAAACTATACCTACCCACTAAACCAAGTATTTGTTGATGGTGTATTCGATCTACTTGAATACCGTGTATATGACCAGAGTGATTCTATAAGATTTGTATTCAAGTTTAGAGAACTTGGAGGTAATCCATGGAATGCTCCATATGGTTTCTCACTACAGATTATAGAGGTCTATATTGATGCTATTGAAGGACATGGAGCTACATGGTGTTCACGTGGTTCAAACATAGTTGTAGCTAGAGAGGATGCATGGGAGTATGCTCTTAGAATAGCTGGTTGGAGTTATGGAAACCAGTTATGGCTATGTGATGGCGTGATAGTGTCTAATATACTAAGCTTCTATGTTGATGAAGCAGGTAACGAGATCCATGTTATACTACCTAAATCTATAGAACTAGCTAATGGTACAGTACTAGAGATTAATGGACCATATAGGGACTGGGAGTATGTAGTAGTTGTTGGCAGCCAGGATGGCTACGGTATTGACTATTGGAGACCAGTAGCTGTAGAAGCTGGAGAGTGGAAGTGTGGTGGTGGAGACCCAGATGCTATAGCTGTTGGTGTAGAACCACGTGTAATGGATATGCTGTCGCCTCCATGGACTACACAGGAAGAGATGCTTAGTAGCTATAATCCTCTAACAAAGTCTAAAGCAGTAGTTTATGGTGTTGGGTATGAGTATATAGCTAACCAGACAACAACTACTACAACACCACAGTCCACTACTACAACTCCTATTGCACAGTCGTCACCAGTAGAGACAACTACTACAACCTACCTAACAGAAACATGTACAACAACCCCTACTACACAAGAAACTCTAGTAGAAACAACTACTTCTACTACACCATCTACTACAACAACACATAGCCTATTACCAACTTCAACATCTCCTCAACAGACAAGCTATATAGAGTCTATAGAGACAACTACGGGTATTGAAGAATCTAGGCCGTATAACGTGTTTGTTGTTATAGCTATTGCTATAGGATTAGCTACCATATTATCCTATATATGGTTTAGAAAGACTAGATAGCTAGTGTTACAATACTATATACTTAGCTATCTTCTTCAACCTATAGTCTCCATATACTCTTCTTAGAAAACCATAGTCTACCCTATAACCCTTCTCTCTAAACTCTATAATCCTCCTAGCTGTTTTTGGACCAATACCTGGTACTCTAACAATAAGCTCGTAGGGATCATTATTTAGATCTACTGGATAGAGCTCTCTATGTAGTTCAGCATAAAGAATCTTTGGATCACGGTTTGGAAGCATACCATTATCGTCTAAAAGCTCTTTAATCTCTTCAAAACTATAGCCGTATCTCCTCATAAGCTCTACTGCTTGTGTTACACGTAACGTCCTCCACTTTGGTGTTGGAGGATGTTTCTCTAATGGAGTGTTTTTGTATGGGTGGAAGCCGCTAATATAGATCCTTTCAACACCTATCTTTAAAAGCATCCAAGCAGTTTCAAGAACATCCCGGTCGCTCTCACCACTACACCCAAATACAAACTGTGTATCAACACCACTTGATATATAGCCTGGTCTACGGTAGCCTCTACTCCTAAACATATTCCTCAACCTTGTAAGCCATTCAATACGTTTAATAATGTCTTGAAGCCAGTCAGCTTTACTAGGAGCTATTGTGTTAAAATAGTCTCTAGGAGCCTCAACATTAACACCAATCCTATCACTATAGACTGCTGCATGAAACAATAGATCATTTGAAACACCAGGCATAAGTCTTAAATGAATATACCCTCTATAACCCCTCTTCCTAAGCTCTTCAACAACAACTAGTTCATCTTCAACAACACGGTCTGGGTCACTGTATAAGGTACTGGTAAGGAATAGTCCATGAACTCTCCTAGACCAGTATGCTTTAAGAAAAGCATCCACTAGATCACTTGGTTTCCACCTAGTTCTCTCAACTCTAGAATACCTTGATAATGGACAGTATCTACAATCCATATGGCAACTAGTAGACAATAGTGTTTTAAATAAACAATAGCCTCTACCATGATATAGTGGTACACGATCTAGGTCTAGGTTAGCGTGCTGGATTAATACTCTATGTTCAACAACCATATGGTCTAAACCCTACTTATGTCTCTATTTTAGGATAGAGGGTATTTAAAACGTATTAGCTTACCAAATTCCTAAACTCTCTAGGTGTAAGCACTACATTATCTACTCTATAACCTTGTTGTTTTAGAAAGTTTATGAATGGATAGTCTATTGTTAAGAAATAGAGTTTATGATTAATAGCTGTACAATAGTGTAATGCATCAATAAAGTCTCTATGACCCAGATCATATATTCTAATAGCATCTACATATGACTTATATGATGGAGTGACTAGGTGATAGGTTCTCCTAATAGCTTCTAATCCATCCTCTACAACTTTAACTTTATCTCTTACAAGAACTTTAAGAACCTTCCATAATGCTTCTAGAACACCAGCTTCTATATAGAATACTTTAATCTTTCTAAATAAAGGTATAGTCTCCATAGCTTCTTTCTCAACTCTTACACCAAGAGTTGGTAGTAGGAAGGTTGTGTCAATTAGTACTCTCAACTTCTCCAATATACATCCCCTGTTGTCTAATACTTTCTCTCTCCAACTCTTCTAGAGTTACTTCGGCATACTTCTCTCCATGTAGTGCTAAGTATATAGCATCACGTATTGGTTTGAGAATAATGGTTTCTCCATGGACTTCTAGTTTAAGTTTAGAACCCTCTACTATACCTAGTTCTTCAACAACAGCTTTTGGTAACACGATAGTTCTCTTCTTACCAACCTTTACTTCAAAAACCAAGCCCATAGTATATTCACCAGATACTAGCTATGTTTCAGACTATTTAATATGGTTTCCCTTCTTCATAAACTAGTTCTAATTGTTTTGGGATAGAGTGTAGTTAATATTATTTAGGTACACCATAGATCATATTATAGATTGGTGAGAAGGTTGTTTAAACGTGTTCTAGTAGCTTATGATGGTAGTAGTTTTTCATGGAAGGCTCTACTATATGCTTGTAGAGTTGTAAAAGCTACTGGCGGTACTGTTAGAGCACTATATGTTGTTGATGCGTCTCGTGCTCGTGTAGTATTATCTGGAATCCTTATTATTCGTGAAGAAGAGCTTAGAGAAGCTGGTATGGAGATGCTCAAGAAGGCTTTAAGAAAGGCTAAGGAGGAAACTGGTGTTGATATAGAGGTTTCTGTTAGAGTAGGTCATCCAGTTGAAGAGATACTAGAGGAGGCTAAGGAGTGGAAAGCAGACCTGATAGTTGTTGGAGCACGTGGAACAGGGGGATTCCGTGAACTAATACTTGGTAGTGTAGCTGAATCACTAGTAAGATACTCACCAATACCAGTACTGATTATCAAGTAAAACATAGATACAGAGTACCATATACAGAACAGAACAAAACATACACAACATATAATATAGTTGGAATACAGAGAAGATACATGGCGGCTGGGAATAAGCCATGGTTAGTGGCTTATCAAGCCTTCAGAGACCACAGGGTTCTCGGACCCCGTGTTCTCTGGTGGTGCTCAGCCGTCCCCTCTCACATAAGGTACCCTATGGTTCTATGTGGGAGGGTTATCTCTTCTACGTTTTCTCTAGTATTTTGTAGGTAAATGTTTTAGCTTCCTTTATACAAATATATTATGTGTGTGGTGTGTATGTCTAGGTTCGTTAAGTTATCTATTATACTATTACTACTGTATTTACTGGCAAGTATTATACCATGTTGTAGTGACTCTGGTATAATATACTATGATGTCTATAGGTATAGTGGTTATAGATATGGCGGTGTTCCTAGGCAGAAAGCATTTATCCTATGGGATAATGGGTATGAGTTATTGATAGTATTTACATACTATAGTGTTGATTTTGAAAGCAATATGTCTCTATACTATTTCCCATTACCAGATAGGCCTCTACTATTTGGTGTAGTTGTTACAAGTAAGGATATGAATATACATGTTATAGGTAGTAAAACTGAGTATACAGACTATCCAAACATTAATGTTATGAGTATAGTTTATCCAACAATTTTATTAACGAAATCTTCACTAGCTGGGTCAGAGCTTGAAGAAGTAGCTAGTATTAGGAAGCCATCAATAGATCTATGGGTTGTAGAATCGTCTCATCCAACAGTTAATGATGTAAAAAGCTTTTTAGTTAAAAACAATATGCCTACAGAGCTTCCAAACGGTTTTGAAGAAATACTAGAACACTATAGTAGTATTGGATGGAACTATATGGTTTTAGGTAGGCTAGATGTTAAACCAGAATCTCTCTTAATAACATACTATCTATTTAAAACAGATCATGTAGTCTATCCAATATATGTTGATAAACTAGCTCCAGGTAGTACAGACATATCTATAACAGTACTAACTAGTAGTATTATAGATAGGTATAGTATAGAAACTGGTGTTGATAATAGAGATTATAGAGTAGTTAGTTTAGTAAATATTGGTAACCAGTACTTACAAATAAACTGTGATACTAGTGTGTATGAGGAATTCTATAGCCTATTTAGTAATGCTACAAAGTTTATGGACAACACTATAGCTAGTGTTAAGGGTAGGTATGGTAGGGAATATGGTTTTATAAAACTATCTAGTTCTGGAATACTATATAGTATAGATTATGGTAAATTCCAAACAAACAGTATTAATGGAGACTTTATAGCATCTGTTGGTGAAACACCAGGTATGGTGCATAGTTATATCCATAAATATAGTCTTATACCAGGCTTGTTTATGGTTAAATCATACTCCTTATTAACTATTCTAATAAACCCCTTTGTACTAGTGTTTATAATAACAGCATCATTTTATATGATGTGCTTGCTAGAGTTTAGGGAGAGTAAGTTTGAGAGCTTACTTATTATCACTATAGCTATGTATCTTATAATGTTTATAATAACACTAGGGATTATATGGGCTATTACTAGTATTAGAATAGCTAGATACATGCTGTTAACTACAACATATGTTATACTATACAATATTGTTCCAATAATAGTTTCTGGATATACTATACTATCTATACTATTTGCTAGTAAAGTAAAGACTGTTTCTACTAGAGAACTTCTATTAAACACAACTGCAGTGTTGTGGGTGTTATGGATTTTAACAACTATTATAGTTCCTATAAACTATTATATGGTGTTAGTCTTCTATATAATATCTCTAACCCTTTTAACAATAGTATCCTACACTATTAAGAGATATGGTATAGTTTTTAATTGGTTTCCAATATACGTTCTAATACCAATAGCTCTATCAATAATAGTTTTTGAACCACTAATACTATACATACACCCCATACTAGAAGCAATTACGGCATCACTTATAACAATAACACCAATGCTTATCACTCTCCTATACTTTGGAGAAAAAGCTGGGACAACAACTAGTATCTAAAAACTAGAGAGCATGATTACTAGTTCATAGACACTATAGAGGTTATTACCATATTCTCTTATTTATATTAACTAACTCTATGTAGGCTTATGGTAACCAACTTATCTAGAATACACTAATGTTTAGATAAGAAGAGGATGTGGTGTTTTTGAAGGAGGTTATACTAGATTCTTTCTAACAACTAGTTCAGCTATTAGTACAGCTGTACCAGCAGCACCACGTATAGTGTTATGTCCTAATACAATAAACTTTAACCCACCTATAACATGATCTATTCTAATCCTACCAACAACAATACTCATACCTCTACCCTCCATACGGTCAAGCCTAGGCTGTGGTCGATCAATTTCGTTCCTTACTATAACTGGTTTATCTGGAGCTGTTGGTAAGCCCATACCCCTGATCATGTTGCAGCTATATTCTTCTAAAACCTTCTTAACATTATCAAGATCATCTACTTCTCTAGTAGTCTCTACAAAAACTGATTCAAGATGTCCATCAAGAACCATTACACGGTGACAACTAGCTGATACACCTATATCAGCATAGTCTACTCCACTACCATTAAATCTTCCAAGGATCTTGCGGGTTTCACTCTCAACCTTCTCTTCCTCACCCTTGATAAAGGGTATAATGTTGTCTAGAATAGCTATTGATGGTACACCATAGTATCCAGCACCAGATAATGCCTGCATAGTAGATACTATTACACGTCTTACACCATACTCCTCCACTAATGGTTTTAAAGCTAGAGTCAATATAGCTGTTGTACAATTAGGTACTTTAAACAAGAAACCACTCCATCCAAGCCTCTCCTGCAACCTAGCAAGCTCTATATGGTCAGCATTAACTTCTGGATTAAGAACTGGTACATAAGACTCCATCCTATATGGACTAGCATTAGATACTACAACCAATCCTCTACGTACAAGCTCAAGCTCTACATCTTTAGCAATAGCTGATGGTAGTGCTGAGAAAACAATATCTGGTTTATCACCAACTATACTGTCTACATCAACTTTTGATACCACTATATCACCTACACTATCTGGGAAAGGCTCATCAATAACCCATTTAACAATATCACCATACCTTCTACCAGAGGACCTCTCTGAAGCCATTAGAGACTCTATATAAAACCATGGATGCCTAGATAGTATTGAAACCATTCTCTGTCCAACAAGACCTGTTGCTCCCAGAACACATACTCTATACTTCATAACCATTCAACTCCAATACAAGTTTATGGAGAGTATCTAAAGCTTTAACAAAACTATTTCTTTTAACAATGAATACTATTGACGGCCTATTCCTAAAAACATATAATCCCTCATAATCTAGTCTAGAGTCTACAATATAGTCAATAACTTTATCAAAAACACCGCGTTCATAAACTCCTTCACCAATTAAAGCAACATATACAAGTCCATTATAGCCATACTTGTATGTTACAAGCTTTGGTCTACCATAATACCTCTGGTCAAGTCTTCCAACAATTGATGTACCAAAACTATTGAAGGAACCTATATGTACTACACTATTATAGAACTTTGTTAGTGGATGGAATGTTCTTGGATGAAGTTTTTTACCACCATAGAGTGATGCTTCATAAGCTTCAATATAGCTCATTACAGGGACTATCTTTGTTGAAGAAACAATACTTGGATCACTAGTTAGTATCCCCGGTACATTAGTTACTAAATAAACATGTTTTATCCCCAGCAATGCTGCAATAGTTGTTGCTGTATAGTCTGAACCACCTCGTCCTAGTGTAGCTACTACACCATGATCGCTTGATCCTATGAAACCTTCAATAACACAGCTAACCCGATCATTAACAAATTGTGGTATAATACTATAGAGTCTCTTCCTAGTCCCAATATAGTCTATAGAGGCGTTACCATGTACTCCATTAGTTTTAATAATATCTAGAGCATTTAATCCAACAACTCTTACACCAATACATGATAGTGCTTCAGTAAACAATATCCTACTAATCCTCTCACCAAAAGACAATACATAATCCTTTATAACCGGATCACGAGTAATAAATGGTTTAAAAACAATTTCAAGTTTCTTAAACTCATCTAAAACACGTTTCTCAAAAACACTACCACTAACATATCTAGCAGCCTCTACATAATTCTCTAAAACACTAGATAATAGCTTATAAGAACCCGCATAAGCTTTTAATAAACAATCTGTAACACCCTTCATAGCTGATACAACAGCTATAACACTAAATCCTCTATCTACAAAACACTTCTTTAACATAGTAGCTGTTCTAACATAGGATCTGGGATTGTCTAGTATAGAACCACCAATCTTAACTACAACAGTATTCTTCAAACTCTAACCACCTCTACAATATCTATAAGATCATCTAGAATAGAGTGTGCAGTTTCTAAACCACCAGCACCCTTACCAATAACAGTGATCTTGTTCACACTAGTGTTTATTAAAACACCATTATAGAGTCCATTAACACTTGCTAATACGTGGCTTCTAGGTATACGCTCTATCTTAACATAGGCTTCCTTACTCAATAGATCTAGTTTAGCAAGAAACTTTATAACAAATCCTTCTTTAATAGCCTTATATACATCTCTAAAATCAATAGTGGATAAGTCATCTCTACTTACATCAGTTAGTCTTATAGGTTCACCAACTACATTAGATATGATAACTAGTTTAGCAGCTGCATCAACACCTTTAACATCTAGATCGGGGCTTGTCTCAGCTATACCGAGTGCTTGTGCTTTCTTAAGAGCTTCATTATATGTTATAAGGTTTTCATGCATTTCTGTTAGTATATAGTTTGTTGTAGTATTCAGTATCCCTTCTACACTCTCAATCTCATACCCTTTTAGATTAGACAGTATGTTTAATAGTGGTGTACCAGCCATGACAGTTGCTTTAAACCTTACTTTAACACCCTTCCTATAAGCTCTCTCCATTATACGTTTATAATCTATTACAAATGGTGCTTTATTAGATGATACAACGCTTACACCATGATCTATAGCGTAGAGTATATGGTTTAAACCAGGTTCTCCACTACTATAGTTTGATGGTGTTAACTCTATATGTATATCTGGTGTTACAAGTGAGTATATGTCTCTAACACCTGCTTCTGGTAAACCATATGGTTTATACATACTTACACGTGAACGTGGTATTTCACATAGCTTCAATAACTCATATGGTGTAAAACCGTCTTCTTTAAAAACAGCTCCACGTGAGTCTAGTACTGCATAGATGTTTACTCTTAAACCATACTTTCTCTCTAGATAATTGTTCTTTAAAGCAATTGTTTTAACAAAACTTCTACCAACATTACCGAATCCAACAACTATCACATCAACCTTCTTCAACACAATCACCCTATAACACGTGCTCCATAGCTTGATACACGTGTTGTATAAGAGACTGCTTTAACACCAATCCAGTTTAGATGATTAACCAGTCTTAAACCAGTCTTTCTAGCACTCTCTCTACTATCATGTATAGAGAATACCGATGGACCAGCACCAGCTATGTTGAATCCTAGAGCACCACTTTCTAAAGCAATCTTCTTAAGAATCCAGTATCCAGGTATAAGCTTTGACCTATGTGGTTCAACTATATAGTCTGTTGAAACAGCTTCACCAAACTCCTCTAGATCACCTTTCTCTAGTGCATGTATAACCCTTGCTATAATAGCTATTTGTCTAACATGGTCTTTAAGACTTATTTCTTTAGGAAGTATTTTTCTAGCATTAAATGTCTTATAGTGTCCATTGTCTATTCTTGGTATAACTATATTGATCCAGAAATCTGTTTTAGAACACAACTTATAGACTCTAGGTTTAGATGGATCAACAAGAACTATTCCTCCAAATAAGCTAGCAGATACGTTATCATAGTGTGGTGTACCAGCTATAGTTGATTCGCCATAACCAGCTAGTTCAACAAGTTCTCCACTACCTAGATCCTGTTTCAACAATATTGATAGTGCATAAGAGATTGCTGCAGCTGATGCTCCAGAACTACCTAGCCCGCATGATACTGGTACACCTTTGTATAATTCAATGTAGTAGTCTAGATTACTAAAACCATACCTCTTAATAAACTCTTTAACAACACTATAGACCACATTATCTCTACCACGTGGAACTCTATAGCCATGAACTCTAACATATACCTCACCAACACCATCTCTAACACAAAGCCTTACACGATCACTGAACAACTCTATAGCCATAGCAAGTATGTCAAAACCAGGCCCTAGATTAGCTATAGAAGCTGGTGCTTCTACAACAACTTCTAAACACTCAAGCTCTCCAGCTATAGACTCTTTCATTAGCTATCACCTTTTAGAAGAGCTTCTAGCAATCTTCTCTAATAGATCGACTGCTTCTCTAGTATCTCTAACATTATGGGATACAACTTTATGGTAGTCTATTGAACTTGGGTCCTTTAGTGCATGGCCAGTAGCTATCAATACAACAGTATCAGATCGATCAATAATTCCTTGTTCAACTAGTTTAACAAGTCCAGCAAATGATGCAGCACTAGCTGGTTCTACACCAACACCCTCTCTTCTAGCAAGTAGTCTCTGTGCACCAATGATCTCCTGATCGCTTACATCTATCAGTAATCCATTACTCTCTCTAACAGCTTTTAAAGCTCTAAACCAGTTAACTGGTTTCCCAATCCTAATAGCTGATGCTATAGTCTCTGGGTTATCAATAAAAACTGGTTTCTCAAGTCCTTCACGATATGCTTTAACAAGTGGTGAAGCACCAGATGCTTGTACACCAACGATTCTAGGCAAACGATCTATGAGACCTGTCTCTCTAAGCTCTACTAACCCCTTCCATAAAGCAGATATGTTACCAGCATTACCAACCGGTAGTATAATCCATTCTGGAACACCTATTTCATCAATGATCTCGTAAGCAACTGTTTTCTGGCCCTCAATTCTCCATGGGTTAATAGAGTTTAGTGGATAGACAATTCCTCTTCTAGAAGCTTCTATAACTACTTTAAGAGCTTCATCAAACCCTCCATCAACATACACAATCTCTGCTCCATGGAGTATTGCTTGAAACAACTTACCACTAGCAACCCTTCCTCTAGGAAGTATGATTACTGGTTTAAGGCCTGCTCTAACAGCATAAGCTGTCATAGAAGCTGATGTATTACCTGTTGAAGCACACACTACAGCTCTTACACCAAGATACTTGGCCATAGAAACTGCTACAGTCATACCACGGTCCTTGAAACTACCAGTAGGGTTTAAGCCATCATACTTTACATAAACATCTCTAACGCCAACTACATCAATAGTGTTTACCAACTTGATAAGTGGTGTACCGCCCTCATTTAAAGACACGATCTCGGCATTTTTTGGTAATGGTATTAACTCTCTATACCTCCATAGACTAAAACCTCTACTTCTAAAAAGACTCCATGAAACACTAGGTGGTTCTAGAAACCTAACTTCTAATAGTCCACCACAATTACAGAATACTCTCTTACTAACTAGTTCATAGGTTTTAGAACAGTCTAGACATTTAAGTATAGCTAAACTGTTTGGCTCATCCTCATCACCCTTTCCTCTATAGGTATTGTACTCCTCTAGTATTTAAATGTTGCACAGAAGTGGGATAACGTATAAGTGTTGTTCTAGGTATTTTATATTGTTCTATATATTTTGTAGGTAAACTATATTTTTCTAGTCCCTATCTATTATACCCACTTGATAAACAATGACATCATCTCTAATAGCTACACAACACCCTGATTCAACTAGACGTATTAGTGTTTATGATGAAGTTGTTGAAGCTATTGAAGCATATACTCGTTTTGGTTGTGACGAGGTTATGATTGATTATGAGGGGAAGCTTACACCATACCAATAGATTGAATGGATTATTGAGAAAGCTTTTGAGGGTGGAATAGGTGTTGGTGAAGACCTTATACTAACACCACGTATACCATGTGATAATGCTCTACTTAATGGACATATAGCTTTAAAGATCGGCTTAAATAAACTGCATAAATGGGTGAAGAAAAATATGTCAGTATAGAGCCTATAATTGGTATGGGCAAACCATCCTTCCGTGGACACTTGCCTCCAGAGACTATTAGTGAACTAGGTTAGTGTTTAGAAAGGATACTTAATTGTTACAATACAATCTGCCTTGAGATATGATGCTGTTTTGAAGACTATAGGATTATATCATAAGTACTTAAAGACAACCGTGGGTTTAAACAGATCCTTAGATAGTGGTGTAAAGGCTAGTTTGTTAAAATTGATTTCTAGAGTAGCAATGGTTTATAGAAGGTTTTTTACTAGAGACTGTAGTTTATTTAGATAAAGTATTTGAGATAATGTCTTCAACTAGAGATAGGATGCAGTATACACGATACTATAGAGTTATTGGTGGAGCAAGGATACTTAGAGCTATAAAGTTTGTAGCAAGCTATTATACGGTAGGTCTACCTCCAACATTACTTGATATACCTGTTTTAACAAGACTAGATAGTAAACAAGTTGACATGATCCTTGATGCATATCCTATATTAATAAAGGATCTAAAGCGTGATCTAGGCTACTATAGTAGAGATATTGTTAAAGAGTATGTTCCTAGAGATGTTGTTGAAGAGATTGATAAATGTGTAAGAACCGTAGTTGATAAGCTTTCTCTAAACCCTAGAGTTGTTGATGAAAAATACTATTTTTATGCCAAGAAAATAGCTGATCTTATGAAAAGTGGTAGTAGTGGTAAAATGGTTGATTATATGGCGTGTATGGCTAAGATACGTGGTTTCCCTGGCTAGCAAGTAAGTCTACCGCCATTAACACCTAGTACTTGCCCTGTTATGAATCTTGATTGGGGTGTTGCTAGGAAGTAGACTGCTTCAGCTATATCCTCTGGTTTAGCAATATCCTTTAATGGATGTAGTTCCATAACTCTCTTCCTCTTCTCTGGTGTGTTAATAAACTCTCTAACAAGATCTGTTTCTACAAAACTAGGAGCTACAGCATTAACACGTATCTTTGGAGCAAGCTCTACTGCTAGTCTACGTGTAAAACCTATAACACCAGCTTTAGCCGCACAATAGGCTGTTGATGCTACAACATTACCTGTCTGTCCAGATATACTAGCTATATTGACAATACTAGCCCATGGAGCTTTCTCTAGTAGTGGTAGGAATGTCTTTGTTACAAGGAATGTTCCAGTAAGGTTTACTCCCAAAACCCAGTTCCATGTATCAAGACTTGTCTCTCTAATACTCCCAAAATATATAACACCAGCATTATTTACAAGAACACTGAGATACGGTATCCTACTAGCTACAACACGGTATCCCTCTAAAACACTATCTTCTCTAGAAACATCCATTTGTATATAGAATCCATCACCACCAACACTTCTAACCATCTTCAAAGTCTCTTCAGCAGCATCCTTATTCCTATAATAACTATATACAACATGGTATCCGCTACCCGCAAACTTTAGAACAATAGCTCTACCAATACCGCGATCCCCTCCAGAAACAAAAACATAGCCTTTAACCAACTCTTACCACCAATATACTACTATATGAGAACCAATAGGTATATAGAAGTATACAGCCTATAAAACCATTATATTAAAGTGTTAGATACATAGTTATGGAGGCCTATATACTTGGGTAATATTGTTTTAAAGAAGATATCTATAGAAGAATTTGATCAAGCTATACCTGTTTTAAAGAGTTCATTCAGTATCTATAAAACTATGGATTTAACAACTAGTTATATGGAGAAACTATTTAGTATTGATGAAGATATAGCTAATGGAGGTCTATATACACTAGATTTTAATGGAGAAACAGCGTCATTTATACAAGTTGTTGATAGAAAACTATGTTTCTACCCATCAATAATAGGTGTTGCAGGTATAGCTAATGTAGCTACACATCCAAAGTATAGAGGGAGAGGTTTTGCTTCAAAACTTCTAAAACATGTACTAGATGATGTTAGAGATAAAGGCTACTCTATATCAGGTCTTATAACTGGTTATGGAGATAGACCATATAGGATTTATAGGAGAGCGGGGTTTAGAGATATAGCTACATATTATAACCATGTATGTGTACTTGATGATATAGATTTTCTTAGAAAACACTGTATAGCTGATCAAAGAGTATCTATTGAAGTACTAGATAAACCAGATAAGTATGCTAGTGTATTCTCTAGACTATATATGAAAGCTATTTGTAGGAAATGTAATAGTGTTGTATGGAGAAGTGTTAGTAGATGGAAGGGTATACTAAATTACAACCCATTCTTTACATGGTTTCTAGGAGATCCTAGAGAGAAAATCTTTATTGCTAGATATAGTGGAGAGTTATCTGGATATAGCATACTATATTATGTTAGAGATAGTGTTTTATCAAAGCAAATGGATAACTCTCTAGCATTTGTTAATGAAATAGTTTTCAATAACAAAGTTGTAGGACAGTCTCTTATAAACTACATTACTTCTAAAATAATAAGTGATGGTATTAAGACACTAGTTTTTAGAGTACCTAGAATGTACTATAGCGTTGTAAAATATTGTAGAGTTGTAGGTGTTGATGAAGTATTTATGATTAAGGTAATCAACTATACAGACTTTATCAGTGAGTTAGAAGACTATTTTATGGATAAAAGCGTTTTTCCAATAAGCTTTTGTATAAAAACAGATAGTGGGTTTGTTAGAGTTTCTAAGAAAGACTATGGTGTTGAAGTAGATCATGTGGGTTCATGTAGTTCTAGTATTGTTTTAGATGAAGGTGCTTTCTTAAGGATATTGTTTGGTTCAACAACTTCTTATAGAGAGTATTTTGTTGATAGAGTAGTTGTTAAAGATACTAGTGTTAGAGAAAAACTAAGGATGGTTAATGATTTTCTTAAAGGAAGGAGGGTACATTATATGTCATTTATTGATAAGTGGTGATATCCTATACTTACCCATGTGTTTTTATAATGGTAGTTCTATATGGCATCCTTTTTCACTAGACTTGTATGCTGCTTCAACAACTTCTTGTACACGGTATCCTTCTTCTATGTCTGTATATGGTTTCCATCCATTACGTATACATTCTATAAAGTGTTTTAGTTGTCTACGATACATTTCTAGTACACTAAAGCCTATACTACCTTCTTCTAAAACTTCTCCACTACTTAGTGATATCTTGTAACTACCACGTAAGTATCCATCACAAGTGATCCTCCCTTTCTCACATACAACACCCCATCTACGTACATGGTGTCCACCACTCCAGCTTTGTATAAGTATTGACTGTGGACCCCCATGATCCATTAGTAGTACCAAGTTATCTTCTATAGTAGAGTCTTCTACAAGCCTCCATGAACGAGCATAAACCCTTCTTATCTCACCAATCCACCATCTATGGAGGTAGATAATATGTACACCATTCTCATTCAACATACCACCGCTCATACCCCTATCCTTAATCCATGGTCGATCAGGGTATTCTCCAAGAGCATAATGCCATACATACAATGGTTCTCCAAGAACACTATCTATAACATTCTTAATCTTTTCATAAAATCCATGGTATCTAAGACTAAATGTCACCATAACCTTGTTACTACCTCTAGCTCTCTCATAGAGCTTCCTAGCCTCTTCTAGTGATAAAGCAATAGGCTTCTCTAATAAAACATACAACCCTTTATCCAATGCATATAGTGCTTGTTCTACATGATATTTTGGAGGTGTAGCAACAATAACTAGATCAATGCCTCCATCATCAATCATTTCACGATAATCAGTATATAGCCTCTCTACACCATAGCCTCCAGCTTCATCAAGCTTACCCCGATCAATATCACATAACGCTCTAAGTTCTAAGCCAGGTTCCTCACGTACAAGTCTAAAGTGTGTATGCCCAATACCTCCAAAACCTATAAGTCCAACACCCAGCTTCTCCAAGGCAACCCCCTCCTCTACTACCCAAAGATCTTCTTTAAACTAGTATATGTGTCATAGACTGCTTTATACGGGTCTCCACGATATGGCGGTATTTCAGCTACAATATAACCCTTATACCCAATCTCGATAAGTCTTTCTTTAACAACTCTCCAGTTTATATCACCAGTTAATGGTATTCCAAAACGCTTCTCTACAATACTATAGTCTTTAACATGTACTTGGACAATACGTTTACCTAGTACACTAATCCAGTGCTCTGGCAGACTATGTGGTAACGTGTTACCTATATCGAAATACGCTTTAAACACACTTTGATCAAGCATATCCAGTAGTTTCTTAAACTCTAGTGGTCCAGCAAACAACTTGTTCCAAACATTTTCAACACCAACTACTACACCATAATCTCTAGCTATCCTACCAGCTCTATCTAGATTCCTAGCTACACATCTGTAGTGTTCTTCATAACCAAGATCTGGTACTGCAACACCTGGTACAAGAAGAACAACTCTAGCACCAAGAATACTGGCTATAAAAGCTTCAGTCTCTAAAACCTTTAAAGCCTTATCAACGTGTTTATCAAGAACCCAGTTATAATTCCAAAACAAACCAGTAGCAACACTAGGTATTTCAACACCAAGGCTGTCAGCAAGATCTCTAACACTAACCCACTTCTTCTTCAACTTACTCTTATCCATAGAAACATCCTCTTCATTAACAACAACTTCAAAACCACTATACCCAGCCTCTCTAGAAACACTAATAGCCTTATCAAGACTAACTTCTACTGGAAAACACCACCTATTAACACCATACTTAAACATATAGCTTCACCAAGACTACATATCATTATGATTTCTTATAGTCTAGAATATAAAATATTCTAGACTCGTTAAGGCATTACTCATAGTATATCTATTTGATTAAGAAGCGAATAGTAGATAAAGAGCTATGATATATTATGTTATAGTGAGGGAATGGTTGTGGAAAAGGTAATTACCATAAAAGTTCCTAAATGGATTAAAGAAAGAGAGTTGATAGAGTTGGTTAATAAATATATTGAAATTAAGAAGCGTGAGTTAGAGATTGTTGACGATTTTTTAAGAGAAAAGGGTCTTGATAAAGAGGATCTTAAGCGATTTGAGAAGTTTAGGGGAGAGTATTGGGAGAAGAAAGGAGAAGATTATCTGTTG
>CAYZRH010000047.1:0-19209 GCA_964480805.1 uncultured Desulfurococcaceae archaeon | reverse complement strand
AACATGATGAAGTAATGAAGAAATACGGACTCGATAGACATACCGCCTCAGCCTACCTCATAGCCTTAAAAGGGATAAAAGAATATAGAATGATATAGAAAGCTACAGATTAATGTTTCTGCCCCATATATTCTTATAATATTTGTAGCCTAGATAGGTCATCCTCCATATAGATAGATCCTTTATTGACGACATCATAGAAGCAAGCCCTCCTTGGTCGAGGTTTCTAGTAAAGTCTTCAGTTAACGATTCTAGATTAGAGACTATTCCTTTAAGAGTGTATGTTATAATAGTATCCTCTTCTATATCTCCATCTATTGTTTCATTAAATGTACTACAGTATTCTATCATAACTTGCTCAGCAACACCTGTTCCTTGTTGAAACTCTCTATTCCTCTGGCTTACATCTTCTACTTCAGAGAAGTCGTAGATTATAGTTATGTATAGACGGTTATCCGATGAGAGGTATGATATTTCTATACTGCTTATATGTTGGAAGTAGGGTTGTGTTGGATCAAGTATTTCTGCAAACTTTATAAACTCTATACTTCTTTTAGTATAGTATTTAAGATCTAGATTATCCCATTCAACCTCTACTTCAACATGTTCTTCAACAGAGTATTCTGTCTCATTTACGGATGCCATATATGATCTTGTTAGTGATGGTATAGCTAACAAGATAATACATAAGATAATCACATACACTATCCTAGACATACTATAACCCCACATAATTTAATAGAGTAATCTACTAAATTGAATATGAAGGAAAGCTTATAAACTATTTTCTCTAACAACAATCCATACACTACCTACATAATATAGAATAGGTATAGACTAGAAGTATAGCATAACTATTTTGTTATAACCCATGTTGTTTCAAGACCTTTATCCATCAGCCTTACCCCTCTTTTCTCAAGTTCACTACGTATACGATCAGCTAGTTCATATTCTTTCCTTCTACGTAGCTCCTTCCTAACCTCTACTATAACACCTATGATCTCATCTAGTAGTGTACGTAGTTCATCACCCGTTTTCTCAAAATACTTGTCTAGTACACCAAGTACTGTATTATACTCTCTCAATAACTGATAAGCCTTCCATACAAGTGTGTACCTAGGGTTATACTGTATCTCCTTAAACACTATACTTGTTAGTTCATGGACAGCTGCTAGTGCTTGTGCTGTATTAAAGTCGTTAGATAGAGCTTTATGGAACTTCCTCCTAGTATCTAATAGTCTCTCCAGTATCTCTAGATCGCTCTCCTCAAGTCTATGTAGGCTTGTAGCTTCTTTTGAGAGTTTATTGAGTAGGTTAACTGTAGCTACTAGTCTTTGGTAGAGAGATTGTGCTTGCCTCATACCCTCTTCTGTAAAGTCTTGTGGTTTACGGTAGTGTAAGCTTAGATAAAATAGTCTTATAGCTTCTGGACTCCACTTCCTAAAAGCTTCTCTTAATGGTATAATGTTTCCAAGACTCTTACTCATCTTATCTCCATGTATGGTAAACATGCCTACATGAACCCAGTACTTAACCCATGGACTAACACCTAATGCTGCCTCACTCTGTGCACGCTCATTCTCGTGATGAGGGAATATAAGGTCTGTACCACCACCGTGTATGTCAAACTGTTTACCAAGATATCTTATACTCATAACACTACACTCAATATGCCATCCAGGCCTACCCCTACCCCATGGAGCCTCCCACCATGGCTCTCCAGGTTTAGCTGCTTTCCATAAAGCGAAATCGTATGGGTTCTTCTTCTCACTTAGAAACTCTTGTTCCTGACTCCATAGCTGTTTGTCTAGGCGGTTGCTTAGTCTTCCATAGCCACTATACATGTCTACGTTGAAGTATACGCTACCGCTTGGTGTTGTGTAGGCATAGCCTTTGTCTATAAGTGTTTGTATAAACTCTATGATATCCCTTATGTGGTCGCTTACACGTGGGTGTAGGTCTACATGTATGTTAAGCTTCTCTATAACCTCCATATAGTCTCTAGTGTATTCATCAGCTACTTCTCTCCAATCTCTAGACTCCTCTCTAGCTCTCCTAATGATCTTGTCGTCAATATCTGTTATATTAACAACATGTTTTACATGATAACCACGTAGTACTAGATATCTCTTCAAAGCATCAAATACTACATAAGTCCTACCATGTCCTAGATGGTTATAGTCATATACTGTTGGCCCACATACATACATTCTTACAAAACCGGGTTCGAGAGGTTGGAAAACCTCTAGTCTACGAGACAGGGTGTTATAGATCTTTAGCGGCATTCCAACAACAATCACCCTACTAGACATGATAGAATAGAGCTGTTGGTTTATAAAAATTACCATATAGTCTAGAGAGATACTAGAGCATCTAGTACAGCTAAGGAGACTTTCTTAAAAACCTCCTTGAGCTCTTCAGTTGTAGCAAACTTTGGCTCCTTCTCCATCTCAAGCAGGTTATCACTTACAACAAGTACACATGCAGACCTCCAACCCCTCATCCACGATAGTGTGAATAGTGTAGCACACTCCATTTCTACAGCAACCACTCCACGGCTAGCCCATTTCCTAGCAAACTCTGGGTCTTCAGCATAGAATGCATCACTACTAAATACTGGTCCACTATAGAAGCTTATACTGTGTTTCCTTAGAGACTCCATGATCTTGTATGTAAGCTCTGGATCGGCTCCATTAGCCATACACACTCCAGGGAAGTACTGTCCAGGTGTACCTCCATAGTAGTGTGTAGCTGATGTTGCTACAACCACTTTCCCTATCTGTAGTTCTGGTTTAAAACCACCACATGTACCTAGTCTTACAAAAACCCTTGTTCCAAGCATAGCTAGTTCTTCAAAGACTATAGCTGCACTAGCACCTCCTACACCATGTGTAGCTACTGTTACTGGTACACCATTATAGAGACCAGTTACTGTATAGAATCCACGGTGCTCGTTAACAACACGTGGACTAGTAAGTAGTTCTGCTACAACCCCTACACGCCCTGGATCGCCTACTACTATAGCTTTTTCAGCAATATCTTCTCTAGAAGCCTTTATATGGAATGGAGGCCCACTCAATACAACCACCGTACTAGCTGTTACTGTCTTGTTCATTAAATATGTAGTGTTAATAGAGAGTCGTTGGCTGTAGGTGATATTGAGACAATACTGGTTTAGAAACTATTCCACATTCTGTTCACAATCTTTTCTCTAGTATCTTCTTATAGAGTGGTAGTAGTGGTTTTACAATAGCCTTTACTTCTAATATATCATAGTACACTATATTCTGTTTTAAAAGCTCTTTTAACAACCTATACTCGTTAAGACTAATAGCTTCCATGTCTACTTCTCTTGGTAAACTAGATATGTAGCTATACACCTCCCTTCTAGACAAACCAGTCTTCTCTACAACATTAGATGTTTTCTGTAAGAGAAGCTTCTCTACCTTACTAATCCATTGGGAGAGACTACCAGTATTTAGTAGCTCTACTAAATAACCTGGATTCCCACCAGTATACTCTTTATACAGCTCTCTAGCATCAACACTAATCCTAGTACCCAGTTTTTCCTGAAGTTCTCTATATAGATTGTAGAAGCTATTATAATCTAGTTCTTTAACAAATAACTCGTATGCTCCATAATCTAATAGACTGAGGACTACATCACTAACAATAAACCATCCATCACTAACACTAACAGCTATACTTAAAGGCTTTTTATGGAAACTATACACAACTCTCTTAATAACAGCTTCTAGAAAAGGTCTAGCATTAGATAGGTAGTGTGGTTCATCAAAAACCCACAATACACCACTAGCTTTCAACTCTAAAGCATACTTGTAGCCCTTCTCAAAAACTTCTAGTATACGATTAGGAACCCCTATTAGACTAGCTATTGATTCTAAGAACTCCCTACATCCTGTAGATCTAGGGTATATGGATAACTGGTTCTTAGACAAATACTCTCTTACATCAACATAGTATGTAATCCATCCCCTACCAGCTATTAAGTGTGAAAAATACCTTAGTAGTTCAGATTTACCAACATTCTTTGGACCCCATAGTATTATAAAACTACTCTTACCTACTAGGCTATGGAGAAGACTTAACTCACTCTCTCTATTATAGAACTTAGTACCAATAGCTGTCCTATACTCCATAGACAGTACCTCTTAAAATAACATCTACTACAGCTATTATAAAGCAACTGCATATAGGAGTAAATTCTCTAACAAACCGTTCCCTGTCCTAGGTTATCAGTGGTCTCTGTAGGATGGTTCATCATGGTTTCTCCCTACTAGAGGCACATAAGCCTCCAGCATGGGCAACCAAACATCTACTATACAGTAAGACTCATAACTATTAAGACCTTAAAAACTACAAACAAGAAACAGCTGTTTATCCTACATTATAGACTGTGTTATATAGTATTGGTAGAAGGTATTCTTTAATATCTAGTATAGCTAATTAAGTGTTGTGGAGTATTACTCCACAGCTATGATTTAGAGGTGTGGAGTGTGAATCCACATGATTGACCTTGTTGAAGTAACATTTGAGTACTTAGGTTCTCTAGATAGAGTAGAGTGGATTAATAGAGAGTTAGAACTAGGTATTTCTAGAGATATAACTATTATCTCTGGACCACGTAGAGTTGGGAAGACCTTCCTTATGCTACATAAAGCTAGAGAGCTTATTGATAGTGGAGAGAATGTAGTTTATGTATGTTTTGATGAACCAGAACTAAGAAGTATGAATGTAAGAAAGTTTGCAGAACTTGTTAGAAAAAGCTATCCAAGTGGAACCGTATACTTGTTTCTTGATGAGATACAGGAGTGGGTTAACTGGGATTATAGCCTAAGATGGCTCCATGATATAGGTGATTTCATAGTCTATGTATCCGGTTCTTCATCTACTCTCCACTCATCAGAAATACCTAGCAGACTTAGAGGTAGATACATACTAAAGACACTATTGCCTCTATCTCTTAGGGAGATTATTGGTAGGAGGAGGATACATACATTTAGAGAAAGAGGATATGTTATAAAGATTCTAGAAGACTATATACGATATGGAGGATTTCCAGAAATATGGGTTGAACGTAGAAGAGATAAGATAATAGGTATTCTTGACACAATATTCTATCGAGATGTTATAGAAAGGTATAGAGTAAGAGATCCGGCTTTATTCCGTGAATTCTTATACTATGTTCTAGGAAACTACTCCAACCCATTTACCTACCACTCACTAAGAAGGTTCTTTAAAGGACTAGGTATAGAACTTGATATTAAGACAATTATTAATTATATATACTATTTACAGCAGGCATTTCTTATAGACATTGTATATAAGTACTCGCCGTCTATTAAGGAGAGAATTCGTGGTGAGAAGAAGCTTTATTTAATAGATCATGTTTTTGCTAATCTCTTTAGAACAGGATATGATCTTGGGAGGATATTAGAGAATATGGTCTATACTGAACTTCTTAGAAGAAAGTATTATAGAGATCCTTTAATGGAGATATACTTTTATCGTACAAGAGAATATGAGATTGATTTCATAGTTAGGGAGAGTAACGTGTTTAGAGAATTGATTGAAGTAACTTATTCTAGTGATAGAGTGTATGAGAAAGCTAGAAGTCTTGTTAAAGCACGAGATTTGTTTAAGGCTAGAAGACTGCTGGTTATTACATGGGATTTAGAGGATACTATAAGAGTTGATAATAGGTTTGTTGATGTAAAGCCTTTGTGGAAGTGGTTGTTAGGAGAGTAGTGTTTATTTTGTCTTCTTTCCCTTTCTTCTCTTCTTTCTAGTCTTCTTCTTACTTGGTTTCTCCTTCTTTGCTTTAGCCTTCTTCTTTCTCTTCTTTTTCTTCTTAGCCTTCTTCTCTTTAGTCTTTATCCTAGCTTGTATTGGTATGTATAGTTCTTCTTTAAGAACTATTCTTGTACCCTGTTCTGTCTCTAATGCTAGTGCATCAAATTCTATTGATTTCTCTAACTCTATCCATCCATCATATACATAGAACTCCTTCCCAATATCAAGTTCTTTAACAACTTCTAGTCTATCATCCTTCTTCTTCAAAAGCTTTATCTTTTCAAGTCTTGTCATCATAGGGTATAGTATTGTTTTTGAACCAGATGTCTCTCCCTCACCTTCAAATACAACTAGTCCTGGAGCTATAATGTATGCATAAGTATAAGCGTTATCCTCTCTATAATTATATGCTAAACGAGATGCTTCAACAGACATACGGTTTACAAGTCTCTCAATTCTACTACGAAATACTATCTTCTTCCAATCCCTTTCATCAAGATCATAGCCTACAATCCTTAAACCATCAACTTCCCTAACACACGGTCTATAAACCACTACTCTAGCTAATGCTCTAGTCAACCACCACCACCAAGTCTACACTAGACTAAGTATTGTTTCTAAACGATAATCTCCACTATACATTAGCTTACCTCTTTTAAATAACTTATTCCCTCAGTCTAAGTACACTTCTTCTTTAAAACTATAAAACAATCATGTCTATTACATCCAATAAACTCCACATCTACACCATATCTCTTAGCTAACTCCATTAGCTCAAACCTATCATGTTCCATTCTAACTTTTAGAAAAGACACTAAGGCTACTCCATTACAAGCAGTTATTCTAACAAGTTCTTTAAAAGCCTCTTCCTTCCTAGACACATTATCCCATACAGTAAAAGCATATACTCTATCAGCAACACTACTAGCTAGCGGACAATACTCCCATAGACTATTTATAACAAGTACTCTATAGTCTCTATCAAGCTTCTTATCTAGAAACTTCTCTAACATACCAATACTAGGCTCTATACATACGTACCTATCATAGAACCCCTTATTTTTAGAAAGAAACTCCAGGAACAAGCCAGTACCACAACCAATATCAACTACTAAACCATAAGCTCTGTAACCCCTACCATATACGTAAGAATACTTATCATACTGTTCAAAACCATAAAGTTCGTCATAACAACTAGCAGAAACACCATACAACTCATAAGCTTCTCTACTACACAACCAGAAACACCATATAGATTATCTTAGTATACACTACTTTATAGTAATAGATTTCGCACAGCCTTTTAACCACAACTTAATCATTAGCTATATTGCAGCTATTCATAAGGTTACCCATGTTCTATCAATATGATCTACTAGTGTAGTATTTTTCAACACACCATATCCAATAGTTCAATGTAATGTTAGATACACTATCCAGTATAGACTAGTATCAGCTATAGTTTCTAGTTCAGTAGAATATTAATAGTATAATCTCCTACTATCAACCCCCTATGCATAAGCTATTTCTCTAGGATCTAGTCTTTTTAACTTATCAACTAGATCGTATGAGTTGTCTACTGATATGATTTCTTTATCATAATGTATTGCTGAAGCTACGTGTAATGAGTCAAAGTATGTTAGTCCATACTTCTCCCTTATTTTAGATGCTTCAATCAATATGTCTAGTGTTAAAGGTACTTCCTTTATTTCACCTAAAGCTTTAAATGCCTCTAGATCAGTTCTTATAGTTTCTTCATCATAACCTCTAGACTTTAGTATAAGTTCATATTCTATATAAGCTGAAGCTGGTATAGCTATGTTCTTCAACCTCCCATCATGGATCATTTTAAATATATTATCAGCTATAGGATGTAGTTTATCAAGTTTGTTAACAAATGCTATAATCATGTCAAGCTCTATTATTGGCATGCACCTCACCTTCCACGATCCTGTTGGCTTCTTCTTCAACACGTTCATATATAAGGTTAGGATCACTATACTTTCCTTTAAGATACTTATAGGGATTCTTTAAAACACGTATAACTACAACCTTCCTAACACGATCAATATCCCATACAAGATAGTCACCTTCTTCAATATTAAGAAAGCTACGTACTTCAGCAGGAATGCTTACAAGCCCCTTTTTAGAAACCTTACTAAGAGCCATACTACCAACCAAGAATATTATATATTACTAAGGAATATATGCTTTACTAAGAATATACCATAGTACTAAGAGGGTGTTTCATTAAATAATAGAGTTTAAAAGAAGGTTAATGAAGGAACCTTGTTTAAGTACTCCTCTTAGAGATAAGAAAATGTGGTGTATTAAATAGAGAGTTCTTATAGTTATAATTAGTTCAAAATTTATAGTTATTCTAGTTATAATTATTAGTTTTATAGAGATAAAGCTGGCAGGTGTTTTAATGTGGAGTATATTGTTCTTGTATGTCATTGTATTCTTAATGACTATACTAGAGTTTTTAAGACAAGTGTTGAAAACTATAGAGCATTGACTAAGCTAGTTTATTTGTTGAGAGTTAATGGATACCGTATTGTACAACTTCCATGTCCAGAGCTAATGCTTCTTGGTAGGTTTAGAGAGCCTATGACACGTGAGGAGTATAGAGAGAGGGGTTTAGAGACTGTTGTTAAAGAGATTGTTTCTAGTGTAGAGGATTATCTTAAAAGACTTAGTAGAGTCTATGTTAGAGCTTTAATAGGGATTAAGGGTTCACCTAGCTGTGGTATAACAGAGACACATATTAAAGATAAGGGTAAGAGGGAGAAGGGCTGCGGGCTTCTTATGGAGCATCTAATACCCGTGTTGGACAACATGTATGGTGGTTCAATAGAGTTTCTAGAATATGATTTTAGAAAACCTATAGAGTCTATAAACAATATTGTAGAGAAACTAGAGCTTAAGGTAAGGTATAGTGTCTAGCTATAGCCATTATGTTTCCTAGACACAGTTGTTTAATAGGTATCTAGAATGTCTAGGTAGAATTGTATGGTTTCTGTATTAACTTTAATATGGTGTAGTGGTTTTGGTATCCAAGGTTGTCTAGAGGTTTTACTATTATATGGTGTGGATTTATTTAGAACCAGTGATCTTTTTAAGTACTCTATAGTATATCCTATTACTTGGTGCTACTAGGTCTAATCCACAGAAACCACCACCAGAACCTCTATTCCATTTATAAATACCTATATAGTCTCGGCATCCATACTGCATTATATTCCATTTAACAAACCAGTCAACAACATCTATATACTCTATACCAATATCATGTATGTAAACAGGTTCTTCACTTAGTGTTCTAAGCAACTTCCATACATGCACCCACTTATCTCCACCTATTCTCTGTTTAAGCAATAAAGTTTTTCTTAAAACATCTTCATACATATGTTTCTCAATATAGTTGAGAGCTTTAGATAATGGTGCATCGTATTTAACACTATAATCAACTATTCTATAGATTACTGCTGGAAACCCTCCAATTAAATCCACTGTTTCATCAACGTTTTTAGAGATAGAGTGTGGGTTGGCATGGAGTTTTAGTAATTGTCTAACAAGTTCTACAGCATCCTCTCTAACCATTTCACCAAGATAGAATGTATCAATATACTCGATAGGCGTATCACTAACAATCTTGTTTCTAAAACCATAGTCGCTTGATACAAGTACAAATTGTAGGTAACCATACTGTTCCTGGAGATTCATTAGAAACTTCATTAAACCCCATGGACTCCATTCGCTAAACTTAAGTATGTTCTGTATTTCGTCAACGACAACAACTGATCTAATGCTGGACTTATCCAAGTATTCTATAAAACTAGATAGTATATCTTGGAACACGGTTATAGGTGTAGATATACTAACACCACTTGTTTTAATAGAGAGAGGGCCAAGTTGTATAGACTCTACTCTAGACTTAAGTTCTTTAAGCCATTCGATAAATTTTTCAAAAACACCCCTAGTCTTTCTAACATGTTCCTCAAACTGTCTGATAAGGTCTAAAATAGCTTCTCCAGAGCTTCCATAGGTTTTACTAAAGTTGAGATATATGGTTAGGATACTGTTATTCTTTCTAATAATATCTAGAGTATATAGAGTAGTAGCCGTCTTGCCTACACCACTAGGGCCTACAATAAATGTTATTGAACGATGGGGTATGCCTGTTGGACTAAGAGTTTTCTTTAATAATAGAACCTCACTACTCCTACCGATAAATAAATGGTTTGACACAAAACCACCTAATATCCTAACTATGCATTAGCCTAATATATTTGCTTTCCAACAAATGTTTACAAGAGATCTTATTTGTATAGATAGCTGCTAGAGACATATAGAGTACTAGTAGTGGTACACCTATGTATTCCTGTACATTCTTGCCTCTAACATACTTCTACATATCCTAGTCTTAACATTTGATCTATAAAGTGTTATTAGATGCCTTCATTTAATATTAGCTAGACATTCTAAACAAATAACCAATACTAGCTATGTGTTAGTGTGATAGTGTAAGAGGGTGTAGTTATATCTAAAACACCAGCTCTACACTATTATACCTGTTGGTGTGTATACTATTAATTCTATTACTCCACGATACTCATCTAAGTATCCTGCTAGACTTATTACTCCACCATCCATAATTGTCTGCTTGATATTGTCTGGTATGTTTTCTACAACACTAGATGGTATAAACACTTTTATAGATCCTGTATCATCGCTTACATTGAATACCCAGTTGCCAGTTGGTGATGTAGGTGGGTTTACTACTTCTACATTCTCTATAATAATTATTGTTCCAAGTTCTGTGTTAATAGCATCTGATACTGGTAGTGTTGGAGGGCTGACTGCTTCAACAACATTTATCTCTAACACATCAATATATACTCCATAGTCACTAGATGTCTCTACAACACCAGTTATTTCTAAAGTACTACCACACCCTACACTCCATGGATCAATTACTTCTCTAACAATACTTGAGCCAGCAGTAGCTATAGCAGAGCCTGTATCATCACTAATACTTAGTACATACATGTATAGACTAGAGTCATAATCTATTGAGTTAAACTGTACAGTCACCGTTACCTTCTCTCCAACATAGTCCTCTAGATCAGCTAGTTTAACCTCACTACTAGGTGGAGGTGGTTGGCTAGGTAGTCTTGGTATACCGTATCCTTCACCAGGTACTTGGTAGTCATAACTCTGTACACTAGATGGTGTATATGGTATAAGCTCTAGTTCACCTCTATAGATGTCTATATAGCCAGCTATTGTTACTAAAGAGTTTTCTTGAACAAGATCCTTGTGTTCAAGGCTATTATAGACACTTCCTGGCATAAACACTTTGATAGAGCCTGTCTCATCGTTTAAGTAGAAGATCACGTATGAGCCTCCCATATAAAGGTCTGTTATAGCACCCTTTAACACTACAGTATATCCATCTATACTCTCATTAACCATTGATACTTGTAGTAGTGGTGCTGGATACGGCTCTATTATAGAGTGTTGTATATAGGCTACACTATTAGTTGAGTCTACATAGACTACTAGGTCTAGTTTAGAACCCGTACCTACATAGTATGGGTCAAACTCTGATTTAAATAAGCTACTATCAATATATAGTTCTGTATTACCAGTTTCATCATATATCATTACACAATACATTCCACTCTCATACTCTATTTCTCCAAGAACAGTGTTTCTTAAAACAACTGTTTCACCAATATAGTCTGGTAGTTCAGCTATAGTTGCTTCCTTATATGCTTGTTCTTCAAAGACTATATCGTTTAGTGAACGTACTAGTACTTCAGGATAGACTCCTTTATACAAGTATACTACTCCAGTTACTGAGAGTCTTACACCTGGTGTTAGATTCATTAAAACACTATTGTATAGTTCTTCATCAATAAAAGCATGTATATTTGGCAGTAATACAGTTACTTCATCAACACCTGTATCAATATATAGTAGTATACCAGATGAAACACTCTGTAAACTAGTTAGCCTACCACTAATAGTTACAACCTTATACTCTAAACCTAGATCAAGGCTTGACACGTTAACTGGCTCCATTGACAACTTATTTATAGTTATTTCTGATAAGTCATAGACTATACCATAGCTATACGTCTCTCTAACACGATACTCTACATAACCACTAAAGAAGTCTCCATGGAATGGTACTAGATTGTTATTAATTAGTTCTTGAGCCAATTCATCATAAACGTATACATCTACCTCCATAGTATCATTCTTTACTGTAAACTTTATAGAAAAGCCTTGTTCATACACGTTTACATAGGGTTGTCCATAGACTGTCCCATTTATATAGGTATGTGTTACTCCAGTTGTTTCTGAAATGTATAGTGTAGTTGTTTCTACAACTGTTACTGTAGATGTCTCTGTTATAGGTATTGTTTTTGTAACTGTCTCTGTAGACCAAATAGTTGTTGTATTATATACTCTCTCAACACTTCTAGACAACATATTATAAGCTAGTAGGCTAGATAATAGTATAATGACAATAACTAAAGCAACAATTATGAAATACTGTCTATTATGTATAATAGACACAGCTATCACCACACAAGCTTAAAATCTATATAAATATGGTAATACTATAAGAGATATAATAAAGTTATGGAGTTTAATTGTAGATAGTGAAATAGCAATAATGTTAGGAAACTAAGGATTCTCATATCTAGTAATCTAGTATCTCTGTCTATAGAGGTTTCTAGATTATAGGAAGGATTTGTTGTTAAACATTGTTATTGGTATTCTTCTTATGTTGACACACCGTTTGGTGTGTATATTATCACTTCTTTCTCTCCTCTATAGACGTCTAGGTATCCTGCTAGATTTACTGGTCCACCTGATTCTATGACTTGTTTTATGTCTTCTGGCATGTCTCTTACTACACTAGATGGTATGAATACCTTTATAGTTCCTGTATTGTCTGTTACATATAGTATCCAGTTTCCACCACGTGTCTCTGTCTTATTCAATACTGTTACATCTTGTATAACAACTATTAATCCAACCTCTTCTTCTAAAGCCTGGTCAACTGTTATTATAGGTGGGCTAGCCGTTTCAACAATAGCTATGTCTGTTGCACTAACATAGACTCCATACTCTTCAGAATAGACTACAGATCCAGTTATATCTAGTTTGCTTCCACACCCAACTATCCATGGGTCTATTACTTCTCTAACAATACTTGAACTAGCTATAGCTACTGCTGAACCAGTATCATCACTAATGTATAGTACATACATACGTAAGTCTGAGTCATAGTCTATGTAGTCTAAGTATACTGAAACAGTAACTGTTTTACCCATATAGCCATCTAGATCGCCTAGATTAACTCTCTCACTCGGTGGTGTAGTTGTTGGAGTTGTTTCTGTAGGTGTTGTAGGTGGAGGGGTTGTGGGGGGTGTGTATGTTATTGGTGTTGTAGCTGTTGTAGTATATGCTGTTGTCAATGTCTTTGTTGATACAACTGTTTCTGTAATAGTTGTTGTAGAGATACTTGTTTTTGTAACAGTTTCTGTAGACCATATTGTTGTCTTTTCAACACCAGCTATTCTAGGAGAGACTGTACTATAGATAGCTAGGCCAGACATTAATACAACAACAACCATAACTACTATAAGGAATACTGTCACAATAGATGGTTTACTAGGCATAGTAGACACAGTCTACCACCATCCTAGATATAGGGTTCAACTCTTCTAATGTTAGGAGAATTTAATAAGTATTGTGAAGAAAACACTCTATAAGAGTATTAAGGAGTTGAAGGAAAAAAGGTTTAGGTTTAAACAAAGCCTACTCTATTAAACCTACCACTTCTTCTTAATCAGTAATAGCAGTAGTATAACTGCTAACAACAACATTGGCAGTATTGGAAGCTCTGGTGCTGGAGCAGCCATCATTGACAGGTTTGCTCCACCATTTAAGAGAATCGGCCCTCCTAGTACATCTCCTGTATCAGAGTCGTCTGCATAGATTGAGTGTCTTCCCATGATGCCCTCGTCTCCAGTAATAGTGTATGTTAGTTCTGCTATTCCAGACGAGTTTGTAGTTCCTGTACCCATTACGTATTCTGGACTATGTATTACAAAGGCTATCTTAAGACCTGCTGCTACATCCCATGTTCCAGACGTTGTCTTTGTCTCTGCCTTTACCCACATGTATAGTACGTCTCCTTTATCTACTCTGTGGTTACCGTTTAAGTCTCTCCATTCAACATTACTGTCTACTATTCTTATTGGTGCATAGACCTTTAGGTTGAATATCCTTGTTAGTGCTACATAGTCTGTGCTAGATACTGTCACTGTTAGTGTTAACGGCTTTCCAGCATCAGCTAGATCGATAGCGTGGTTGATGAATACATATCCTGTATCGTTTGTAGTACCTGTTTCTGCTGAGGTATTGAATGATGCTTGTACTGATACACTTGGTACGCCGAACATTGGGTTAAGGTGATCCTTTATCTGGAATGCATAACTCCATAGACCAGTATAGGCCTTTCCTTCCTTGTATACTGTCTCGTTTAGACTCCATATTCTAGCGTAGCCGAAGAATTTGCCGCTACTATCAATAGCTGCTACAATGTACTTGTCGATCTCCTTGTCGCTCCAGAACTCATTAGTTAGACCCTGGTTTAGTATACCAGCTGGTATGAATCCTTGTGTCTCATTGAATAATCCTCCAGCGTAATCAAAGAAGTTAGCGTATGGTACATCACTTACTACTCTACCGCTTGTGTAGTTGATTGGGAATATAGCGTTGAATATTGTTATGTTCTTGTTGATGAATATGTTCTTACTAGCGTCTAAGTCATGGTAGTAGCCTATAATGTCTAGTGGTATAGCTGCTTCTACAGTATCACCACTAATACTTAGCATGCCAGCCATTACTCTTACATAATGTTTGTCTGTACCGTTCTTATAGACATAGACTATTGGTGTATAGACAGTTATTATATTATCATAGTCGCCTGGCTTAAACCTTGGCATCAGGACTACTAGTACGTCCCAACCACGCTTGTTTGACAAGGCTGTATCACTATAGACTCCATACCATAGGTACATGTTGTAGCTCCATCCAGCAGCCGCTCCATTACTTGTATCAGTATCTAAGTCAATAGCTATAGCTAGTGCCGGCACTACATCACCCGCTAGCTCAGCTGAACCAGCTACCTTATACGCTATATATAGGAAGCTATTGTCTAGAGCCATGTGTAGCTCTGTAATATCAATGTCTCCTTCTTCACCAGCTACATAGACTGATGTATCGTTTCTATAATCTCCAGATGGATCAGTTACTATTAACTCGCCGTTCTTGTATGTAAGTATTGGTGCACCAGTTGGAGCTGTCTGCCAGTCACTTAGGTCTCCATTAATTGTCTTAGTTGGTGTACTGAATAGCACTGGTAGTGCTTGTGTGAAGATGTCTGAGTATTCTTCAGCACTCTGTAGGTTTACTGTCTCGTTTCCTGGATAGAATAGCTTTACTGAGTAGGTAGCACTAATCTTCTCTGAGAAGTCGTCTGGGTTAATTGTTACTGATATTTGTCCACTAGCATCAGTCTTTGTTGTAGTAGTGTAGACTGTTGTGTAGACTCTCTTACCTTGTTCACTGTCACGATATGTTATTCTTGATATGGTTACTGTTATCTCCTGGTCTTCATATGTAGCATCCTTCCATGTCTTGTCTACAGCATCATAGTACTGTAGCTTAGCCTGTACAACAATTGATTCACCAGGTGTTACAAAGCCGTCTCCACCAGAGTCTGTAAATGATAGTATTACTATTCTTGCTCTCCTGATATATCCGAGCTTGCTTGGTGCTGGTATTGTGCTCATGTCATGGTACTTGTACCATGGGTCTTCATTCTCGTTTGTACAGTTTATGTAGCCCATTATCATTGTTGTGTTGCTTGATCCTACGTCTATTAGTGCTGATATAGTGAATGCTGAGCTTGGGCTTGACAGTATGGTTGCTGAGTCTCCTATGTATACTGACTCATTGATTCTTACACCATGTATTTCTGCTGATGCTGTATATTTGTTGTAGGTGTACAGTACTACCCATTCACCACTAGTTCCTAGATCAGGCTCCCATATAGTTCTTACAATACCCTCGTCTACACTAGAGTCTGTAGCAATACCTATTGTACCAAGTACTGTACCATCTGTAAGTACTACAGCACCATAGACATCATCGTTACCCTTTCTCTTCTCCCATGTAACTAACCATCTATTAGCACCTGCTACAGCATATGGGTACTTACATATTTCTGTAACATTATCTATAATTAGGTCACTATACACTATGTTTATCTCACCAGTTGCTGTAAGGCTGAATATCTCGCCAAACACGTGATCGTCTCCATTATCATCGTTTACGTAGACTACTAGGAATAGGTCTGCAGACTCTAGATAAGCTATTGATGGGCCTTGTCCACTGATATCTGCTGGTAATCCACCAATCTGCACTACATCTACAAGGCTCTTACTAGATGGATCAATTGTTGCTAGATAGGTACCACCCTCGTCAGAGCTACGGTTGAGAACACCTACTACAAAGTATCCGTCAGCATATACTATGTCTGTATGGAAGTACTTGAAGGAGCCTCCATCGCCAATTATTACTGTTGTAGGTCCAGCTGAGAAGTCTGTTACATCAAATATAGCTACTGTAGCGTTATCGTCTAGGTATGATACTGCTAGTAGGTCGTGGTCTGGGTCATAAGCAACTGATGGTAGCTCCTGGTATCCACTCTTAGTAAGGTTGTAGACTATACTGTATGTACCATCTGTACGCAACTCAGCTATCTTAATATCATAGTTGCTTGTACCATTAACATAGACCACATAAGCTTTACCACCCTCGCCAGCAACAAGCTGTGGTGTACCACCCTTTACACTGCTACCAACTCTCCTAGTATACTGTACAGTATCATCAATCTTGGTAGGCCCATATACATACTCTCCACTAGTCTTGTTGATAACAGCAAAGTATAGATCACCAACAAGGTTAGCTGTATCTGTCTCCTCAACCCAGGTAGCAATAACATATCCATCATCAGTCTCAACCATCTTCAAAGCAGAAACATTGTATGCTAGGTTGCTTAGCTGTCCAGGTGCTAGAGTAGGTGCACCTGGTGGTGGTTGTATAGGCCCTTGCTCAGCACCATAAGCATCACCAGTAGCTACTAGTAGTGTCAATGTATTACCACTCTGGTCAATACCTGCTAGTAGAATGGCTCCTTCTGGATCAACTATGTCGTATATCCTCCAGAGGCTTCCAGAAGCCTCCATTCTAGTATCGTTATAGTCTACTGTATCACCTGTGGTAAAGTTTACAGTCACTGAATACAACTTATTACTATCGTGCCATACAGCTATTATGTACAAGCTGTTCCATGTTGTACCATTGTCCGATATTAGACCTGTTACTTGTGGCCACATGTCTTTGTTAAAAGTATCTGTTGATAATTCCTTATCCCAGATCTCTGACTTGGGGTTAAGGCTTGTGTCTAGTACTGTCATAGCTGGTTTGTAGTTACTATCAACCTTCTTTCTATAGACAATAGCCCAGCCTTCTAGATGATAGTATTTACACCAAGCTACATCAGGTCTCCAGTACTTGTTTCCTGAAACAACTGTTGTTGTACCATCTATATTACCTGTACTTCCATCTACTTGAGTAGCCTTTATACCATTGTTTACATAGACTACTAGGAAGTCTTCTGAGCTAGCTGCTACTGCTGGTTGTACACCATTACCTATACTGTCACTCTTGATCTCAGTATTTGTCTCAGCATTGTATACAGTGTACTTTATTGTATTACCATCTAGGTATACTACGATCATTACATTAGAGTTATTAAGAAATGCTACACCAGTCCATCCATATTTTCCTGTCTGACTGTTATAGCTTACTGTTATGTCTCCAGAGTCATGGATTAGACTACCAGTCTTGTCTATAACTACCCATCTTACGTAGTCATCAGAGCCATCGTACCATACAAATGCAAATGCTACATAGTCCTTGCCAGCTCCTATGGATAGATCATAAATACTCTGGACACCGCTAAGGCTACTTCCTGGGAATGTATAGAATGTTGTCCACTGGTCTTTAAAGACCTCTCTTATATGTGCTTTCTTAACAAGTATGTCCTTGGTAGAGTGGTCGGCATAGACCATGTATACATAGCTTCCATTACTAGCTAGTGCCACCCCTGCACCATAGTGTAATCCACTAGCATGAGTGCTCTTATGCTCCTTAGCTATAACAGGAACTGGAGCTATTAAAGTGAGTGGTGTTATTGAGGCTAGGAGTAGGGCTAGGAGTAGTATTGATAAGCCACGTGTCATAAGGCTACACTCACCTCTAGGTAGTATATAGCTTATACAGTAGATATAAACCTAACGCGATCCAGTAAATGTTCTCTGCCTAGCTATTACTACTAGTTTTTCTTTTACAATGTATACTGACTGTATTATAGGTAAACTGTTGATGTACTGCAGTATAGTTGTACTAGTAGATAGGAGTGTTTTAGTGTTTTTAACATCCTTTACTCTACAAGCTTATCTAGTATAAGTATTTCCAGTGTGTATGGTGGATGGAGAAAAAAAGTATTTGTATTAGAGATTTATATTGTGTTTAGAGTTTGTTTAGAGACGCTTTCTCTTCAATAGTAATAGTAATAGTATTGCTACTAGTAGTATTATTGGTAGTATTGGTGTTTCTGGTGCTGGTATGACTAGTACTGATATTGGTGTTCCAGTTATGTCTGTTATTACTACTCTCATATATCCTCCTTCTAGATATCCTATAACAATCATTGGGTCTAGTGCTGATTCAGGTACAGTGAATGTTGCATATAGTCTACCGTCTCCATCAGTTGATGCTGTACCAAGTAGCTTATACTTACCATCAACTAGTAGGTATACTTTCAACTCAGTGTTTCTCAATGGCTCCCATCCAGTTCCATTCCAGAAGTACACCATTGCATCAATTGTTATTGTACCACCTGGTGATACACGGTCTGGAGATACTGTACCAGTAGCGTTTAGTTTAACATATACCTTTACACTATACTCTACAAAAGTTGATGGCGATACTATTAAACCAGTTGTATCAGCAACCTCAATCCTTAGTGTATAAGTCTTATTCCTCTCACCCACATCTGGTGTTATAGATAGTGTAGCTGGTGCTGTACCAGAGTCTATGACAGCTGAATCATTCAACAACCTTACAGTACGTGGTATTGGTATATCTGAATAGTTAGCCTTTAAAGACACACTAAACTCTGTTGTATAGCCAGCATATATGATACCATCAAGTACATCACTAGGTGCTTCAACA
>CAYZRH010000046.1:0-19338 GCA_964480805.1 uncultured Desulfurococcaceae archaeon | reverse complement strand
GTCTATGTATTCAGCCATTACAGTCCAGGCTATATCTATGGACCAGATATTGTACCTAGTGGACAGCTTGTTAGATGGGAGGTTATCTATGTAGACATACTAGCCAAGATCAAGGCAGGCATCTATACACCATATAATCTAGAGAATGTAGACTACTGGTATCTACTAAACACTGGAGCAGTTGATCTTGGTGCACACATCTATGAAAACGGCTCAGTAATGATGATTAATCCCAAGTTTAATCCATTACTAAAGACTATAATGGTTAAAGACAAGCTAACTGGTGAAACACTTAGTGTCCACGATCTAGTGTTAAGGAGGTATGAACAAATGAAAACATCATTTATGCTAACACCACTACAGTTAACAGCTAAGACACACAAGTTTGAAAACATTGCTAAGATAAGTATAAACTATGGAACACAAGATAACCCTGTATCAAAAGACTACTATATAGGCGGCATATTCGATCCATTTGTAGGACCATTATCTGGATATAGTATCAAGGAAGATGAGTATGGAAAAGCGGTTTCAATACCTACAGGACAGAGGCTTAGCCACGACGATCTATGGTCTATGCAGTGGTTCTTAGACTATGTAGAGTTTCTATCAGGACCTGGTTAGATAGTCTAAGGTTATTTTATTAAACTAGTATCTCTAGTAATTTGGTAAATGTAGGTGGAGAGAATGATTAACGGAGATGTTAATTCAAACATTTTTTTCATCTCCTTCAGATAAGGGTTCTAGAAAGGTTATAGAGTTAAAAAGTATTACTAAGAAGTTTCCTGGTGTTACTGCTTTAGACAATGTATCTATGGATGTTAGAGAAGGTGAAGTACTAGCTCTTCTTGGAGAGAATGGTGCTGGTAAGTCAACGTTGGTAAAGATACTTTATGGAGTATACACACCTGATTCTGGAGAGATTATTGTTAATGGTGAGAGAGTCTCTATAAACGATCCTAAGGATGCTATAAGACTTGGTATTGTAATGGTTTCACAATCACCCCAACTCATAGATTCACTAACTGTTTCAGAGAATATAATAATTGGTTTAGGAGAGTATGGAGTATTGTCGCATGTATCAAGTGTTAAAGAGTATATCAAGCGCGTTAGTGAAGAAGTTGGTGTAAAAGTTGATCCAGGGGTTAAGGTCTGGCATCTAAGTTATACACAGAAACAGCTTGTAGAGATTCTTAGAGCTATACTTCTTGGAGCAAAGGTCTTGTTGTTAGATGAAGCTATAACCTATCTACCACTTGAAGAGAAGAGGAAGTTCTATAAGTTTATACGTAGTTTTGCTGATAAAGGGGGTAGTGTTGTACTTATAACTCATAAGATCTATGAAGCTATGGACGTAGCTGATCGTATAACTGTTCTTAGACAGGGACGTATAGTTGATACAATTGATCGTGAGACAGCTACACTCGATCAAGTTAGGAGGATGATGTTTGGTGAAAGAGCTAGAGAAATTAGTTATGAAAGACTGCCGTCATCAAAGCCTTTAGAGACAGCATTACTTGAGGTTAAGAAGCTATGGGTTATAGGTGATTTTGGTGAACCAGCTGTTCGTGGTGTAGACTTACTTGTTAGAGCTGGCGAGGTTGTCGGTATAGCTGGTGTAGCTGGTAATGGCCAGAAAGAGCTTATACAAGCTATTATTGGTTTAAGGAAGGTTTCTAAAGGTGTTATAAAGATCCTTGGTAGAGATGCTACTAATAAGGGTACAAAGTTTGTTAGAAGACTTGGTGTAGGCTATATACCAGATATACCTGTAAAACACGGTGTTTCACTAGACAATACTATTGTAGAAAACATAGCTATACTGCCAGTATTTACAAAATTCTATATAGACTGGAGTAGTATTAGGAGACTTGCTACAAAACTCATTAGGGAATACAGTATTATGACACCAAGTACTGATACACCAGTTAAACTATTGTCAGGTGGTAATATAATGAAGGTTCTTGTATCACGTGAACTAACTGTTGCTAAGAAGATGCTAATAGCATATAATCCTACAAGAGCACTTGATGAAGCAACAGCTATTAAGGTACGTAGGATTATTAAAGAGAAGGCTATGAAGGAAGGTGTTGGAGTACTATTTGCTTCAGAAGATCTTGATGAAGTATTCCAGTTAAGTGATAGAATACTTGTTATAAACTCTGGCAGGATCGTTGGTGAATTTGAAGCTGAGAAAGCTAGTAGAGATCATGTTGAAAAGCTTATGGTGATGTAGTATGGTGTTTAAGGAGAGTTCAAAAAGGTTTAGAGGATTTATAACAGAGCCTAAAGTTATTGCTTTAATAATAGGTACGATATTGTATGTTGTTGTTATGGTTGTAGCTACACTATTCTATTTCAATAGAGACTTGATATTACTGTCAACAATAGTCTATACTATATACTACCTATATGTGACTATAGTGTCTTACACAAGGATTATTATTATCAAGAGAGTTAAACCTATACCCTTTAGTGGAGCCCTTATACCTATTATGTCACTAGTTATAGGCTTGTTGCTATCCTCTATAATATTGTCTCTAGCTAGAGGGATTTCTCCAGTAGACCTATTCTTTGCTGTAGGTAGAGCTTTTTTCCAACTAACTGTTATCAAGGATTTAGTCATACTAACTCTTGTAGGTATATCGCTTGTACTAGCATTTACTGGTGCTGTATGGAATATTGGTTCTGAAGGACAGATACACATGGGTATGATGGTGACTACATGGATTGCGTTATTCACAGCACTATCTAGTATACCATTCCTAGCTAAGATAGTTTGTGTAATACTTGCTGGAGTATTTGGAGCACTATGGGCTGCTATAGCAGGTCTTCTTAGAGCATATGCTGGCATTGATGAAGTACCTATAACTCTTATGATGAACTATATAGCCTACTACATACTCGACATACTAGTCTATGGTCCATGGAAGGGAGAGTATACCTACGGATACATACGTACAGATGAGATACCTCATGGAATGTGGTTTCAGAGGGTATGGATACCTGGTTTACCTAGTCTAACAGCTACATGGGAAGCACTATTACTTGCTATAGTAATTGGTGTACTTGCTTGGTTGTTGTTGAAGTATACAACTATTGGTTTAAGAATACGTGTCCTTGGCTCAAACCCTGATATACTGCGTTCATCAGGTATAAGTGTTCCATTAACAATAGTGCTGGCTTTAACTATATCTGGCTTTGTATCAGGTGTTGTTGGAGCGGTATACGTTCTAGGTGATACACATAGACTAGGCTATCCTATTGAAGGACAGACCGCTAACCATGGCTATCTGGGTATACTTGTAGCATGGCTTTCAATGCTTGATGTACGTGCTGTACCTGTTGCAGCATATATTGTTAGTGCTCTACGTAATGCTGGATTGCTTGTACAGATAGCTGGTATTGGTGGTACTGAAACAATGTTTGTATTCATAGGATCTGTGTTGCTCACATATAGTGTTGTAAGGATTTTGTCAGAGTATAGTGTTAAGATAAGGTATAGGTGATAAACTATGGTAGTAGATATAATACTCAATATAGCACCAGTATTTATAACATACTATCTAGTAGCACTTGGACACGGCTTCTTCGAGAAATCTGGTGTTTTAAACCTAGCTATTGACGGGTTATTTATACTAGCTGCTTCAGTAACATTTGCTGTATCAGTATACACTCTAAACCCATGGCTAGGCCTACTAGCTGCAGTAATAGTTGATTCATTGTTTGGTGTATTCCTAGCATATGTGACTACAAAGTTTCCTGTAAGCCATGGAGCTGTTGGTTTGTCACTAATGTTTCTAGGCTATGGACTAGGCCTTGTAGTTGGTACTCCAGCAAACTTCTACGCTAGTGCACGAGAGATAAACCCTGCTGACTACACATTAAAGATCACTACTGATATAGAGATAGCTATGTATGTAATACCATTACTTATAGGACTTCTACTACTACACATACTAAACTATACAAAGCTTGGAGTAGCTATAAGAGCCTCTGGCGAAAACCCTCATGCAGCAGCATCTCTAGGTGTAGACGTTCTACGTACAAGATTGATAGCTGGAGCTATAGGCTATGCACTAATAGGAGCTGGTGGAGCATTCTTTACACTAGCATGGAGGTCTGGATGGGATCCAAAACTATACCTACTAGGATATGGGTGGATAGCATTTGCTATATCACTATCAGCTGGTAGACACCCACTGCTAACAGCATTGAATGCATGGATCTTTGCTGGCCTTGTAAGATACCAGTTTACAATACAGGTAGTTGCTGGTCTTGGTACAGAAGCTGGTAAAATGCTTCCATTTATAGCAGCTATAGCTGCTATGGTTATATTCAATATAACGCCTCTTAGAAAGATACTTGCTACACCAGCTAGTCTTGGAAAGATCTATTATAAGGAGGAGAAGACTGTTTAGAATAGATATTTTTCCTCTACTACTAAAAGAATTAACATAGGAATGTATTTGTAGTGGAGATCGTGTTGAAGCTTAAGTATATGGGTATGTTGTCTCTATTTTTAGGAGTACTCTTAGTTATATCATCATACACTATTTTATCAACTAGAGAATATGTTACCCGCAACTTCCATGAAGACCTAGTAATTGATATGAATAGTAGTTATAGTAAGTGCTATTACGTATATAGTGGCTCGCTCTTAAACATGACAATAAATAGTAATGGTACTATAGAGTTTAGTATATACTCTAGAGACTCTAGCATTGTATTAGAAGACAGGGTTATTTATAGTAGAGAAGCTCATAGGGGTTTATATAATGTGTCAGAAGAGGGTGTCTATTGCATATTGTTTATAAATAATAGGTTAGATCGGCTGATACATGTAGAGTATGCACTAGATATCTATTCATGGAGTATAGTTGAACAATACCCACTACTATCGGTTTCAGGTTTTTCAATTATAGTATTTAGTATAATAGTGCTGTATTATGTATTCATACGTTCTTATGAAGTTAGAGGATACACTAGTGTTTTAGAAAGAGAGGATATAGTATGTAAGTCTAAATCATTAAATAAACATGAATGCGTTATAAGATTATGTAGAGAAGTCTCTCTTAACAAGTTTAGAGATATAGTAGAGTATCTTAAGGAGTTGAAGGGATATAGTAGAGTAAGGTATCTAAGTGAAAACATAGTATTTCTAGAAAAGAAGGGTAAACTACTAACTAGAAGATATGAGGATAAACCAAGAACACTAGTTATTAGTATAAAAGATAACACTATAACACTAAACTATATTATACCACCACTCAATGCCTCAGGATCCATTGATCTAAAGCATATTTATGAAGAAGTTGTTGAAATAAAGAGCTTAATTGATAAAGACTCTTAGACCAAAATAATGAATATAAAATACTAGAAATTCCTACTACTAAGAGATGCTAGGAAACGTCTTATGTTTAAAAACCTATGAAGTCCTCTGGTTTAGGAGGCTCAGGCCTTAACCCCTTCCTCTCTCTAATCTTTCTAACAAGATCCATAAGCATTGTATCAGGTACTGGAGCCCAACGGCTAAACTCTTGACCCCATAGTGCTTTACCAGCTGTTGCTCCACGTAGTGCTTCAGCTAGATCGAATGTTTCTGCTACAGGTATCTCACCTACAATACGTACTATTGGACCCTGTTGTATAACGTGTAGTATCTTACCACGCCTCTTAGAAAGTACTGTTGATACACTACCCATATACTCCATTGGAACCTTTATATCAAGCTTCAATATAGGCTCTAGCAGTGTTGGCCTAGAAGTTAACATACCAGCGTATATGGCGTTACGAACTGCTGGATATAGCTGGCCGGGTCCACGGTGTGCGGGGTCTTCGTGTATGATAGCATCATGGAGTACTACTTTTACACCACGTACTGGCTCCATAGCCAGTGGTCCTTCCCTCATTGCTAGACGGAATCCCTGTATAATAGTGTCTTTGACTTCTCTAAGGTGTTGTACACCAGTTGTAAGGTCTACAAAAACATCTATGTTCTCATCAATAGCCCATATCCTCCTTGCTTCATCATACTCCCATCCAGCTTCATCACGTAGTATCTTAGCTCTCTCCCTATGATCCATGTCTTCTACAACAATTCCCTGGTGTATAAGCTCTATTGTACGCTGGTCTAGTGGTTCTACATTAATGTATAGCTTGTTATGCTTGTTAGGTGACTTACCCTCAAATACCTGGCTCCTCCCACGAATACTCTCTCTATAGACAATAACTGGTTGTGAAACAATAACCTCCATACCATAGTTCTCTTTAAGCATTGTCAGTGCTATCTCAATATGTAGTGTACCCATACCGCTAAGCAAGTACTCACCAGTCTCTTCATTAATCTTTACAACAAGACTTGGATCCTCAATACTTAGTTTATGGAGAGACTCTATAAGCTTTGGAAGCTCACTAGGACTCTTAGGCTCAACAGCAACTGTTACAACTGGTTCACTAAGCATACGTAGTCTCTCAAATGGTGTCATAACATCCCTATACCTTATATCAACTATTGTCTCACCAGCACGTGCACGGTCAAGGCCTAGTACAGCAGCTATATTACCAGCAATAATCTCATTAGCAAGTTCTCTATAGGGGCCCATGTAGAGACTTACTTGTAGAATCTTCTGTTTCATACGAGCATTTATAAGCCATACTTCTGTACCAGGCTTTAGTGTTCCAGAGAATACACGTCCAGTAGCTACGATACCTGCATGAGGGTCGATCTTTATATCATGTGCAAGCATTACAACAGGTCCGTCAGGATCTACTTCAAGCATAGCTTTAGCTATATCACTATTAAGATCCCCTCTCCATATCTTTGGAATACGGTACTTCTGTGCTTGCTTAGGATTGGGTATAAACTTTACAACCATATCAAGAACTGCTTCATGTAGTGGAGCTAGCTTCTGTAGTTCTATAAGAGCCTCCTTACTACCTCTCTGATACAGAGCTGTTATATCACTAAACTTTATACCCCTCTCTCTAGCCATTGGTACAGTAAAGCCCCATCTATCCTTAGCACTACCAAAAGCTACATGCCCCTTACTTGGATCAAGCTGCCATAGTGACTTAAACGGTTTATCAGCATACATTGATATAAGGCTGTTGACTTCCTTAATAATCTGTACAAACCTCTGTTGTATCTCACTAGGACTAAGCTTAAGCTCCTTGATCAAACGGTCTACCTTGTTTATAAAGAGTATAGGTCTAACACGTTCCTCTAAAGCCATACGTAGATACATCTCTGTCTGTGTCATAACACCCTCAACAGCGTCTACAAGTAGTATAGCTCCATCAAGTACACGGAAGCTACGTGTAGTTCTTGATGAGAAGTCTACATGACCTGGTGTGTCAATAAGGTTGATAACATATGGTTTACCCTTATACTCGTGGTAGAGGCTTATGTTAGCTGATTTAACAGTTATACCACGTCTCTGCTCTACATCAAGATAGTCTAGAGCCAGTGCTTCACCAGCAACCTTATCAGATATAATACCTGCTGCTGCCAGTAGTGAGTCTGATAATGTAGTCTTACCATGATCTACATGTGCTGTTATACCAATATTACGTACTTGCTCTAGATTCCTCATTATCTTAAGTATTTCAAACACCTGCTTATACCTAACCAATACACACCACCATACACTCTATCTCTCAAACCAGTTCTCAACCATAATAACACAGTATACATAGTTATAAACTTACTTTCCAAACAACCTAGGAACAACTACCTACTCTTTACAACAGATTCAATAAACTCCTTGACTAACCTAACAGTATAGTCTAGTGCTTTAAACAAGTCTCCACAACCACTAGCAGCAGCTGCAGCATCATGTCCCCCACCACCCCCACCAAGATACTCGCCAACTTTAACCATAACATCTCTACCAAGGCTAAGCCCAAGCCTCTTTAAAACCTCTGGTTTACCACGAACAACTATTCTAACAACCTCCTTATCTGATGAACCAACAATAGCTATGTCAGCACCTAGATCAAGTAGTGCTCTAGCAACACTGCTCTCAAAAGCACCTACATAACTATAAGCTATAATAATATCGCCTACACGGATAAAGTTCATACGCTGCATAGCTTTTAATCTAGCAATCTTTTCAGAAACACCTATCTCAACTTGTAGCAACCTAATAGCCCTTCTATAATCACCGCCAGCATCTATTAACTCACTAGCAACACGTAGTGTGTTAGATGATGTTATAAGAAACCTCCTTGTATCATAGAGTATTCCAGTAAGCAGTAGTGTTGCTTCTAAACTACATGGTCTATATAGATCGCTTAATAGCATGTATACAAGTTCCGATGTAGATGTACAATATGGATCAACTATTGATAATAAGGCGTTTTCCCCAAGATCACCTGCTCTATGGTGATCTACAAGTATATACTTGGATCTAGATACATAGCCTCTTATTAATCCAAGTTGTTCACTACTACTTGTATCAACAACAATGTATAGTACATTATATGATCTTATGATACTAGTATTAACTATATACAATGAATCTAATAGGTTGTTATGTAGAGATAACTCTTTAGCAATCCTTTTAGAAACCTCACTAAGCCCTTCAGGCAATACTATATAAGACAGCCTATGTGTAAACAATGTTATGAAGTTTTTTAGAAAAAATAGTGAAGCTAGAGCATCCGGGTCTGCATTACGGTGTGTTGTTAGTAGCACTAGTTCATAATTGTATAGTGTATCAAGCATTCTTCTTAACATATCTCTGTAACTCTCCTTCAACAAGGCCTTTAGCCTCCCTAATAATGACTTGAACAACTGAGTCATAGTCTACTACGTCATCTAGTCTACCAATAACACCTACATCAATATAAACATCTACTCTATCACCCCTATTCTCTAAAGAAACAACTATGTCGGCATCATAGCTTCTCTTTAATGGAAGCATTTCTTTCAATAACTCCTCCACACGATCCTGTATTTTAAGAGCTATTTCTTCAAGTTGTTCCAAACCTATATCCTTCAATTCTAGTCCAAGTACCTTTACCCTCTCTCTAACCAACCTTGATCCCGTATCTAGCCAGTAGATCTCTAACCTTCTTCTCACTCTCACTAACTTGCTTACGCAGTAGTTCAAGTTGGTTACGGTACTTCTGTTGTTTAAGTTGTAGAAGTTCTTTCCTCTCCTCAAGTTCTTTCATAATACTCTCACGATCCTTCTTAATAAGTATGTGTCCAATAGATTTAAACAACTCTACATCCTCTGGTAAATCCTTAATATTAGACATAACCTCCTCAATCTCTGTAAGCTCACTCTCAGTAATCCTTAACTCAGTCTCTATTTTAGCAAGCATATTCCTTAAATTCTCATACTCAATAATTGCTTGTTGAACTTCTGGTGGTAGTCTTTGTTGACTCATAACCTATCTCCTCAACACTACGTATTATAGACGATATTAGTCCTAAATAGCTATTTGCTACAGCTCTTAAAAGATTTATTCTATCACACTCTATTTTAACAATAAGTTCTTCTAAAGAATATTCTAAAGAGACCCTACACTCTATTGATGGAGGGTTGAGAGACTCTGGAAGCAGAGATCTATAGATCGACTCTAGAACACTCCCATCAGACCTTAATACAATCTCCATAGATGCTTTCAAACAACCTCCACTCTATAGATCCTTAGTAATGGACCACATATACGGTTAACTCTATTCCTTATCTCTAATCTAATAAAAGAGCCTTTATCAAACAAGGCTATCCTTACATCAGGTTTTTCTATAGATAACACATCTCTAAATAGTTCTAGAAAAACATCTGCTAGTTGAAAACACTGATCACTAATACAATTGTCTATAATAACAGATACTGTTTCTGGATTAAATACTCTACTATAACCTGGTATATCTCTAGACAACTTAACACCACTAAATAGTATAGATGCTTTATGGATAAGTACTCCTCTTGGATAATTACTCCATTCAATACGGTATATTTTTAGAGAACCCGGATTACCCTTTCTCTCACCAACAACTATAACATGTCTTATAGAGTATCTACGGGCTTCAAAAACGATCTCTAGAAGAGATTTCTTACCTCTATGAACTCTCAGTATACCAGGTAGTGATGAAGCTAGGTCCTTTACAAAACTCCTAGTCCTATAACTAGGGTTATGAGAAGTTGTTAATAGTATATAGGGTTTCAACCTAGACTCCATTTGAAAAACACTTATTCTTCACGAATAACTATCTTAGGGAAGTACTTGTTAAGACCAGTTCTCGGTATATATGCACCACCAGCCCATTTAACACCGCATTTACGGCAAGCCCATATACCAGTACTTATCCTATATACTGTACCCTTAGCTGCACAGAATGGACATGTGTGTGGAGCATATCTCTTACTAAGTATGTCTCTAACCTTCTTCCTTAGTGTAGAACCATATCTAGCTCCATAGCGTCCAGCAATCCCTACAGCTCTTGTCCTCCTACCCATCCCCTACACCCTGCTTAAACCAGTTGGTTATTTAGATGTATTAGCTTCTTTTAACACTTTCTCTAAAACACTAAATAGTTCACGAGACTTCCTAATAGCTAGTTCAACTACTTCATCAAGCTCTCCTAGTGTAAAACCACTCATACCAGTCTTTTGTATACCAACAATCCTTTCATCACGGTCAATGCCTATGGTTATCTTAGCATCAGCTACAACCTCCTCCTCTAACACTGGATCTACTAGTAGATAACCCCCGATCTTGGCAATAGATACTGTGACAACACTGGTATTAAGTGGAAGTGGTTCACTACGACAGCCTTTGTCAACAACAACGTTATCCCCTTCAATACCAGTTATTCTTGGTAAACGAGCTATATGCAGGGCAGCCATAGATGCAAGCATTCCAGCATCAACAACGTTTCCATCATAGTCTAGAAGGTATATGTCGTTAAAAACTATCCAAACCCTACGGCCAGGTATGATAACTAGTTTGTCTAGACTAACAGCTTTTGGTTCACGTATACAACGGTCAATGACACGTGCGGTCTCAATAGCGTTTTCATCAGGAGGCCCTGGCTCAAAACCTGGTGATGCTAGTGGTACGAATTCTGCATGAACTTGTAGTACACCCTCTTTAGGTCTATCACGATATGGTTCTCCAAGCTCTATCTTAACACCAGCCATAACCATTGTATTACCTAGTTTTACAGTTGCTGAACCCTCTGCTTTTGGTATAGGGTTTAGCTCTATAGATATTCTACGGTATTCATCAAGCTTTCTACCATCAATCCTTACCCCCTTCTTAACAACTTGTATCATAGAGTCGCGTTTAAGCCTTGGTATAACGGGTAAGTATGTAGGTGTAAGAGACACGTATAACCACCTCTAAACAGTTTCAGGGTATTTAAGATACTTTTTTGTAAGAGCCTCCTTCTCCAATCTATAGATCTCGTCAATACCCTTACGTGCAAGCTCAATAGCCTTCTTAAACTCATCTCTAGACAATACACCGTTAAGCTGTAGTAGAACAACCTGGTTTAGAGAAGGCATCATAGCAATAGGCATATCTGCTTCACCAAACTCATCCTCAACCTCATCAATATCGAGAACAAGGACTCCGTCAACCTTTCCAACAGCTACAGCTGCTACAAGGTCTCTCATAGGTATACCAGCATCAGCTACAGCTAGAGAAGCAGCTGTTAAACCAGCTGTACGTGTACCTCCATCAGCTTGTAAAACCTCTATAAAAACATCAATAGTCGTCCTAGGGTATAGTTCTGTAAATATAGTTGCCTCCAGTGCTTCACGTATAACTTTAGAAAGCTCTATCTCTCTACGAGATGGAACAGGGCTTTTACGATCTATTGTTGAGAATGGGGCCATGTGGTAACGGCACCTAATTAGTGCTCGATCGGGTAGTGTAAGGTGTTTTGGATGAACCTCTCTTGGACCATAGACTGCTACTATAACCTTTGTACCACCATACTCTACAATAGCTGACCCATCTGCATTACTCAATACTCCAACTTCCATACGTATTGGCCGTAGCTGATCAGGCTTTCTACCATCATGTCTAAGCCCGTCTTCCCTAATAAGCACGGGTTTCTCACTACTCATAATCCAGCCCTCTTCTTCTCTTCTTCTATAAACTTCTTAACTCTATCTGTTAACCCAGGTATATGTGCTTCTTCTTCAATCTTATGTATAGCTCTAACAACTATATCCTCTAACTGTTTATTTGGGCATCTAATCCATACTCTACCATTCTGACCAACAACTATGGAACACCCTGTTGTCTCTATTAATACGTTAAGCATTGTCTTCTTCTTACCAATAACGCGTGGTACACGGCTAGGCTTTATATCAATAACTATACCTTCAGTTATCTTACCAAGACCCTTACCCTTTACTGTAAGCATAGGATTTCGTGTACGATCAAAGACTATTATCTTAGCTATAATATAGTCTCCAACGTCAATGTATTTACGTAGATCATCTGTTATAGGGTTGAAAGACTCTAGTGCTTCACTAGCATTAAGTATAGCCTTGTATGGAGCACGTATATCTACAACCCAGTTAGTAATACCGACGCCAGTAACAAGTCCAATAACTATATCACCCTCTCTAGGTAGTGGAGAGCCTTCAAGAGGTATAATAGATACTACTCCATTATCAACACTAGCAAGACCTAGAACAGACGCATAGACTCTATCACCAACTCTATAAGTGTAATCACCACCTTTAACATCCTCTCCTTCAGCAAGTAGGTCTCCAGGTCTAACGATCTGTCTATTAGCTACATGGATCTTGGACAAGACACTTCACCCTACAAACAATACCTTAATAGATGCTGAACCACGTGTAAACTTATTAATCTTATCAATAACCTCCTTCTGCATACCAGCAGGTATCTCAAGCTCTATCTCTAAACTACCATCACTCCTCCAACGACTCTTCTTAACCTCTCCAAGACCACTTAACTGTCTATATATCCTACCACTATACTGTGGTGGTGTAATAACTTGTAGTATTGCTTTAGCAATCTTTATAGGTATAATCCTTGAGATTCTAGAAATAACCTCACGAGCCTGTACTTCAACACTACGATAAGGGTCGATAGATACACGTGCTTGTTGTAGTGCAAGCTCTATCCTCTTAGGAGGTATTGGAAGCTTAGTCTTTGGATCAATAGCGTTTCTAGCTATAAAATTGATAACCTGTTTCTTCTTAGCTTCAATAATAGCTCTTCTCTGTTCAGCTGTAAGCTGTAGCTCACCACGTTTAACAATCTCTAGAGCAACAACACGTATATCATCAGTACCAAATACTTCTCTTAAAACCTCTGGAGAGGCCTTAAAACCCCTACGTATATCCTTGTAAACATAGTCTCCAACAAGCATTTCATCAACATCAACTTCTCCGCCCTCCTTAACCTTAAGAGCAAGATCTGGCTTAACAAGAATCTCAAATCGATGCCCTCTAGCTTCATACCTAGCAATAACGTGTTTTGAAGACAATAACCCCACCCTATCCAGAACCTCTATTTTAAAACTAAATTCTATCACTAATATCTATTATCATGTATTAAATATTATTGATCTAGATAAAACACGTTAAATAAAAACTATTATTAATTACTAGCTTAAGGATCACACCATGTACAGTGTAGTAGAGAGCATTAGTACTTCTCTAAAATATATGTAGTTAGTTATCTGATAGAGAATGTTTTATAGATGCATTTAGTATTTCAAAAACGTTGTAATTTCCTCTTTTGTAGCTATATGGAACCTCTTTTCTTCAATACTAATATAGCCTATCTCTAGATTTTCTGGTGCAAGCTTTTCTTCAATAGCTTTCTGTAGAGCATTAATTCCTAGTTTAATAGTGTCTTTTAGATCAATGTCGAATCTATAGTTTTTCTCAAGAAAGTCTGTTACAACTTGGCTACGTTCTCCAAGTGCTACAGCATAGTAGCTCATATATCGTCCACTAGGCTCTGTCATATAGAGTTGTGGTCCCTTGAAGTCTACACCAGCAAATATCATTGCTACACCAAATGGTCTTACACCAGCATGTTGTGTATAGGCTTGCTTTATATCACATACTTGTTTAGCTAGATACTCTACAGTAATTGGTTCATCATAGAGGAACTTGTGTTGGAGAGCGACAATTCTAGCATGATCAATAAGTACACGTCCATCACTAGCTATACCAGCAAACGTCACACCAATATGCTCGTCTACACGAAATATCTTCTGAATAGTAGTAAAGTCTACAAGTGGAGAAATCCTCCTCTTCTCAACAACAACTACAGCACCACCACGACCCTTTAAACCAATAGTAGTCCACCCTCTACGTACAGCTTCAAAAGCATACTCAACCTGATAGATCCTACCATCTGGTGAGAAAATAGTAATAGCACGATCATAACCCATAGCAGGAGGCCCAAAACTCATACTACACCACACTCAATACAACACTATATACAAAATAATAAACACTAAACAGAGTTAATAAGGTTACTGAATAAAGATATCGTATTCATGAGGGAGAGTGTAGACATAGACCATCGGACTATAGAGACAAAAAGGCCTTTAGAAAGTAGGAATAAAGGCATGGAACATCAACAATACCAACACACTTACAACTTAATAGTTTAATGGTAGTTATTTAGTTACGCCATACCTCTACGTTTTAGATAGCGTGACATATTTAGTAGCCAATAGCCCTCAAGAAAAGCGTATTTCCTCTCCTTGATCAGTTTAAGAACCTCGCTTTCATAGAACTCTTTTAATCCATAAACTTTAACACCCAGTTCTTGAGATATATCTCTTACGTTCTAGAACGTTAGATCGCCCAAGAGCTATAAAGATCTTAATATATTTAACCTTCTCATACTGTTTGCCAAGTATATTTTGTACATAATTTTGATCGCCTCAATTCTATCTTGTGAGAACTTGGTTTTAACAACTTTAGTTATAGTGTTTTTATTAACTGATGATATCTCTACATGAACTATTTCACACAGATCTCCTTTTATACGGAACCCTACAATATCAGCCTCTTTTCTACCTCCAGCTTTTTGTAGTTCCTACTGGAACACCAAAATCTACAGCATAATCCTTAGCAGATAACCATTCAGCAACTAGTTATTCACTCCATGTTTTAGCAAACAATACCCATACCCCAGGATTAGCTTCTTTTTACACAATATATTTACTCTACTCTAAGTTTTAAACATACTTTTTATGTTCATCAACTAGGAGATCACTTCACTATACTTTTACTATAATTATAATACTATAGAGCATTAGAGGAAATAGATGTAATGTAGGCCAATGGTATTATTAAAATCAATATAGGTATATAAGGTGGTGCGGGGGGTGGGATTTGAACCCACGCAGGCCTACGCCAACGGATCTTAAGTCCGCCCCCTTTGACCAGGCTCGGGCACCCCCGCATCCTCTATTATCTATTGTTTCTAGTTCTGGTTTTTAAGGTTATTATATTGTCTCTGTTTTAGTCATTGTTTTTATTTACTTCCAAGTCTCTATATATCCTTGTACTGGTGGTTTTGTTGAAGTGGTTTTCTAGAATAGTTCCCAGGCTTGATCGTGGTTTGTTGGCTGTCTCTCTAGTTTTTGTTATTAGTGTTGTTGTTTATCTTTTTAAACAGTTTTCTACACCACTACTATTCTATATTGATGGACCATACTATTATGTCCAGGTTAGGTCTATTCTTGAACAAGGTTGTTTAAGGTATGCTGATCCACCGTTAACATTCTATATACTAACGTTTTTCTCTATAGTGTTTAGAGATATAGTTGTTGGTGTAAAGGTTGGTTCTACAATACTCATACTCCTTGGTGTATACCCACTATACTATCTTATTAGAGACCTTACTGGTAGTAGAGTAGCTGGTTATGCTTCATCAATACTCTATGCACTCTCACCAACACTCCTACGTATAAGCCTTGATTTTATAAAAAACTCTATAGGACTAACATTCCTATTCTTTACAATACTATTCATATACAAGAGTATTAGATACAATAGTATGAAATACTCTATATTAGCAACAGCCTTCATAATACTAACTGGTTTAACACACATCCTAGACTTTGGAGTAGTACTATTCATAGTTGTAGCTATTACAGTTATACACTTACTTAGAGAACATAGAGTACCTAAAACATTAATACTACCCATATCCACATGCATCATATTAGTAATTCTAGGGTTCACCTATTATAGCTTAATGGGTGGAGACCCGTATAAAGGTGTAAGTCTTGCTAGTAAAATAGTTCATTTAAACATAGATATTGAACCAAGAATATTGGGTTTAACAATATACCCACTAATAATGTCTATAATAGGTATCACTATCTCCTTTACCAAAATACTAGATATCCTTAGTAGAAGACTACTAATAATAATATCGATAACTATGCTCATCTTAAGCCTACCAATATATCCTAGAGACTATCAGGTAAGGTTTGTATTCGAGGTATCAACACTAACACCAATAATAGCTGGTATAGTAATCGGATTAATACATAAGGCATCAACACAAGTATTAGTGACAATAATGATAGCTTCAATGCTTATACCAAGTTTCACACACCAACTCTTAGAAGCACAACCAAGTATTAGTATAGAAGAATATAATGAAATAAAGGAACTAGTAAGGAAGATACCAGAAAACACTGTATTAGTAGTACCAGCTACACCGCTAAGATACTGGGTTGAAACAGTAACATTTAATGTAGTGAAGAAGATAGAAGATGTACCAACCGGTAAACAACCAGTACTAGTATTCAATCAAATACATAGAAGAAGACCTCCACCACCAATAGCTAGACCAATATATATAGGTAAATACATACAAGCATACATACTACCTCCAAAACCTAGATAACACTTAACTGTTCAGAGATAAGCGTCAGCTCGTCGCGAATTCTTCACCATTCATTCTGGAGCGGCTTCATCATCCTAGTTCTAATCTATCTACTTAGGTATTTTATATAGTATTTTCTTAGCTCTCTTTATAGTACCTGTAGTCTTTACCGGTACTACTAATACTTTCTTACCATTAACGTTTTTTATTAGTGATAGTGTTGCTACTACATAGTCTTTCATTAAATGACTTGTTCTAATAACACCTCTTTTTAAACTTGGTTCATAGTAAACTAGCTGTGGATCTGATTTTACTAAACCAATTACCCCATAGAGGCTTGAAAGCTTCTCTCTTAAAGCTTTTTCAAATTCTTGTCTACTAATAGATTCACTAGATATTATTGTAAATACAATGTATCTTCTACGTAGCTTACTAAGTTTCTCTAAAACCTCTCTCTCCCCTCTATGAAGAACCCTTATAGTCTCTAACAATCTATTGTATCCAATACTCATTCTCTTACACAATAACCTATAATAACAGTAGACCATAACCAGGGCTATAGATGCTAAAACAATTGAAGCTATAGACAGTATAAGCTCTATCTCCAAAACCTATACCCTCACCCCATTCCTTACAAGAACTTCTCTAGGTATATCTGATAAACTAAGTAGTACATTCCTATAATCAATACTGATCAAGGTCTTTATAAGCGATACAACACCCTTTGGATGAACTAGTTTATTCCAATCACGTGCACAACTAGAGTATATCACTGGTACACCATATTGGTAGAACAAGTAGAGCCTCCTATAGATCATTGCTTTAACCCTCCTACTAGACTTTACAAAAGAGTTTATTGGAACCTCCAATGGCTTACCACTCCTCTTCATCATAGAAGCTTGTGTTTTATCAATATAGTGTATAGACTCACTATCAAGAACTATAGCATCAACTCTTCCATCACGAGCAGCTAGCCTTGCAGACTGTATACCAGTTGGTTTAACAACTACAACTGGATAGTCTACTTTAATACCTCTAAGCCTTTCTTTAAGACTCTTCTCACTATCTTCAACGATTGTTATCCTCTTAACAAGTCTTACACCTTTCTTCTTAATAACCTTCCACTCAAACCCCTTATCTTCAACACATAATATGTAGTATCCAAGCATTCTAGCGTAATCAACTAATTCTTCTAAAACACTAGTATCAGCATCAATCCAGAAATCTATAAAACTACTCATAACAACCCCTTCTCACTAAGTAGTCTACGTATATCCTCTACTCTACCCCTACCCTTAAACGATATCATTAAATGAACTATGTCGTCACCATCGCTAATAACTAGTCTATCATTATATAGTTCTTGTTTATCAAATCTAATATAGAGTCTACGGCTCCTACTATCAAATCTTATTGAAAGACTTGCTCTTAAAACACTCTTCTCAATACTACCTAGTCTACTAGCTATATAGTCTACTACTCTAGAAGCATCCACTCCCTTAACAATAACTCTATAGACTATTATAGGGTTGCCATAATGTCCTTTAACAACACTTTTACCTACTCTAACACCTCCCCTAAGATCAGCTGGTAACAGGTTTAGCATAGCCTTTACTACTCTAGCTTCATCTTCAGTAGCGTGACAGTAGGTCTTCAACTCAACAAAGTTTATATCAACCAACTATAAACTCCCATAATATGAAATAAGCTCTATAATAGAAGATAAAGGTTACTTCTAAACAAGGAAACTAGCCATACTCCTCTCTAGACTTAGCTACAACCCATAGATCACGTGCTCCACGGCTAGCTTCATGCCTCTTCTTAAGCCTTCTCTCCTTCTGCTTCTTCCTCCACTTATGCTTATGTGTACCCTTAAGACCACGTGATTTACGGAGACCACGCATCTTCCTACCAGCACTAGTTAGTCCACGGAACACTCTACCCCTGTGTTTACGGCTACAAATCCAGTTTATCTCTAGATCACTCTTTATAGCTGGATGGTGCGGGTCTACAAGTATTACTTCATACCATTTATACTGTCCATCCTCGCCAACGTAGTAGCTGTTTAGAACCTCAAGGTTAGGGTACTTACGTGCAGCACGTTCTTCAGCTATTAAACGTATGCTCTTAGCTGGAGCATAGCCGTAGACACCCATTCTCTTAGGACGCCTACCCTTATTAGGTCTTGGACGATGCAGCCCGCCCTTACGTACACGTACACGTACAACTATAAACCCTTGTTTAGCCTTATAGCCTAAAGCACGTGCTCGATCAAGCCTTGTAGGTTTCTCAACTCTAACAATAGCTGGTTCACGTCTCCACTTTATAATCCTCTGTCTCATAACTAGAGCCATTTCACCATCATATGGTCTCTTCCATAACTCTGCAATATAGTGGTACATGCTCTTAGCCATACCCAGTCAACCCACCATGTCTCTACAGAGTATGTCTAGAATGGTATAGACA
>CAYZRH010000045.1:0-19425 GCA_964480805.1 uncultured Desulfurococcaceae archaeon | reverse complement strand
CCTATAACAGTATCTCTAGAGGGCAGTAAGATCACTATAGGCACTGTTGGTGGAAACTCTGCAGTCTTTACAGGAACTGTCTCAGGCAACAGTATGAGTGGTGAATGGAGGTTTACAAACGGCTTTGATCAGGGGTCATGGCAGGGGACAAAGGTAAGTGGAGACAATAGCCTCCCATGTGCTCCAGAAACTCCTTCAACCTCAACAACTACAACAACACAGCATTCTGGCGGTGGTGCAGTGTGTTCATTCCCTCCTCCACCTGGTTATTCAGACGCTTTCAACAGTATGTATGATACAGCAGCAACAGTGTTTGGCTCTGAAAACCTAGTATGCTACTATAGTGGTATGGTAGGTGGAGTCCAGTATGCTGCAACTTTCATGTTGTCAAACTATGATAATAGCCAAGCCCAACAATATGCTGGAGAAATTGTCGAACAACTAAATGCTAATGGATGGAGTAATGCTACAATAACCTATGTCAACGACAGTGGTTTCCAAGTAGGCGGGGTCTATATAAATGGGCAGACACCTCTAATGGGTGCATTATCAGTAATTATCAGTGGGGAGGAAGTAGACTTAACTATTCAAATACAGCCTATGACGCCAGGATAACCTCTCTAGAACAACATAACACTACCAACCCGATACGCTTTTTTATTATACACTACAACTAGAGACAAAGAGCTCCACACCTAGTCAACACATGCTTTACTATGGAGCTTAAAATAATAGAAGAGAATACTGAAACACTTAAGAAATAACTACATATCCAAAACAAATATATAAAGCCGGGGGCGGGATTCGAACCCGCGGTAAAACGGGTTTCTATGACAAGCGGTTTATCCCTAGCCCACTGCAGCCCGCCGCCTTAGACCACTCGGCCACCCCGGCTTCTCTATTGTTTTTCTTGTCTATTTTAGGGTTTTTAATTGTTTGTTTGATCAGCATTCGTTCCCCCAATCATCTGAAACAAGTCTTTAAAGACCATTTTCATCATCTACTTATACTATTTCTATACTGTGTCTTATATTGTGTTGGGTAGGTTTATTATTCTCTATTCTTGATTGTTTATTTTAGTATGTGTTTTTGTTTGGTGGTGTATCTTGAGCTATAGTTTAGGTGATCTAGCTGTTGTTTTAGGTAAGCTTATTGGTTATGGTGTCGAGTTTGTTGTTATCGGCGATACTGTTGTACAACTTGCTCTACGTAAGAAGGAGTTGTCTAGTGATGTAGACTTGTTCGCCATTAACCCTAGTGTTGTTGTTGATGAAGGTTTTTATGTAGAGCTTGCTGAGAAGGAGGGATGGCTATACTCTACAACAGAAGCTGGTACTCCAAAGATAGTTGCTCGTGTTGGTGATAAGGAGATAGCTTTAGAGTTTTATGAAAACATATTCGATATCTATATACCAGGTGAGATTATTGGTAGAGCTGGCAGTATTAGTGTTAAAGATGTTAAGATAAAGCTGATCAAGCCTGAAGAATACATTGTTTTAAAAGCTAGACAAGGAGTTGATCTAGACAAGCTTAAGAGATATATTAAAGAGCTTAAGAGTATTGATAAGAAACTTATTATAAAAACAATAGAGCTTATGCCAGAGGATGAACAAAAGACTATAGCTAATAGACTCAGACAAATAGGTTTAACTCTCTAAAACCTTTAGTAAATCAATTGTTTTTAAACCAGCCTGCTCTCTAGGTATTTTAAGAGTGACTCTATAAGCCCTACCATGGAATCTTACAATATACTCTCCACCAGCCTCTTCAACATATACAATACGTTCACTACCACCAATAGAGACTCTAATAGAACCCCTAAACCTTAAACCAGCTAGTGGGAGAAGACGGGATAACTGTGGAAACTTCTTAAACAACTCAATCCTCTCTAAAACAGACTTCTTAAACTCATTAAAACCAATAACTGCTGAAGCAATAACGGCTAGCTCATCACCACTAACACTCCCAACCCTCTCTCTAGAAACCCCCTCTTCAACAACCATGGCTCTAGCTTCTCTAGAAACTCTATGAAACCTCCATAAAACAGCTATTCTAGGTATAAGACTTATAGCTAGAGCTAGTAAAGCAAGTACACTAAAAACAACTAATACACCAGTTAATGAAACAGTTAAGCCATTAAACAACAAATCTATAAAACCACTCTCCATAAACCACTAGCACCCCCTACTAGCCGAGTACTGAAAGAAATACACCGGCAACAACAGCAGTACCAATAACCCCTGCAACATTGGGGCCCATAGCATGCATTAGTATATAGTTAGATGGGTCCTCTTCACCAGCAATCCTCTGTACAACACGAGCACTCATAGGAACAGCACTAACACCAGCAGCACCAATCATAGGGTTAACCTTCTCTCTAAAAAACAAGTTCATAAACTTAGCAAGAAGTACACCGCCAGCTGTTGATGCTGCAAAAGCTAGAGCACCTAAAGCTATGATCTTGAGAGTCTCTGGTCTAAGAAACATGTCTGCATTCATAGTACTTCCAACACCTAGTCCAAGAAATATAGTGACAATATTCATAAGCTCCTCACTAGCAGCTTTAGACAATCTCTCAACAACACCTGATTCACGGAATAAGTTTCCAACCATGATCATGCCTATAAGTGGTATAGCTGATGGTACAAGGAATCCTACAAGAACTATTGTTACTATTGGAAACAATATTTTCTCAAACTTACTAACTGGTCTAAGCTGTTTCATCTTAATCAAACGCTCCTCTCTACTAGTAAGAGCCTTTATAATAGGAGGCTGTATTAGTGGAACAAGAGCCATGTAGGAATATGCTGCAACAGCATTAGCTGCAAGCAAGTGGGGTGCAAGCTTTACTGTAAGATAGATAGTTGTAGGGCCGTCAGCACCGCCTATAATACCTATAGAAGTTGCTTCATGTAGGTTAAAGCCTAGTGTTAAAGCTATGATTAAAGCAGTGAATACGCCTAGTTGAGCAGCTGCTCCAAGTAGTAGTGATCTAGGGTTAGCTATTAATGGTCCAAAATCAGTCATAGCACCTAGTCCAAGGAATATTAGTAGTGGCACAATCTCTGTGTCTATAAGGTATTTCTTAACAAGATATAGTAGTCCATAAGGTGGTTCAGTAAGTGTCTGCAACGGGAGATTTACAAGAACTGCTGTAACACCTATAGGCAACAGTATTAATGGCTCATACTCCTTCCTTATAGCTAGATAAACAAGTAGCAACCCGATAAGTATCATTACAATATTACCCCATGTCACATGGAAGAAACCAGTATTCTCACGTAAGAAGTCTATAATTGTTGAGAGATCCATAGCCTACACCAACCCCGCATCTACCTTATAGATAGTAGAGGCTGATCAGCTTCAACACGGTCTCCCTCTTTAACAAATATCTTCTCAACAACGCCGTCTCTAGGAGAGAGTATGTCAGTAGCCATCTTCATAGACTCTAAAACAACTAGTTTACCGCCCTTCTCAACACGATCACCTTCTCTAACAACCACTTTAAGAACCTTCCCAGCCATAGGAGCTTTAACAACTTCACCAGAAACACTCTCTATACTAGAACCACTAGATACCCTGCTAACACTAGTCTCTACAGCTACTGTAGATGATGTTACCGCTACTGGCTGTAGTTCAGCAACAGCCTCTAGATCAACTCCTTCAACACCAACCTTGTACTCAACACCATCAACTATGATACTAACAACCTTCCTATACATAGGAGGCTTCTCTAAAACCTCAGTCTTACCCATACTACGTAGTTTGAAGAACTCTTTAGCAGGTTCTGGGAACAAACAGTAGATCAATACATCCTCTTCTCTAGTATAATAGCCGTGTTCTACAACAAACTCTCTACACTTATCAAGCATGGGTTCAAGAAGATCTGCTGGTCTAACAGTAACCTCCTCCATATCGCCGAGTATAAGCTTCTTAATATCACTACGGATAGGGGCTGGAGGTCTACCATACAAGCCTCTAACATAGTCACGTGTCTCTTTAGCAATCATCTTATACCGTCCAAACAATACATTTAAAACAGCTTGTGTACCAACAATCTGTGATAAGGGAGTGACTAGTGGAGGCCATCCAAGATCCTCTCTTACACATGGAACCTCCTTTAAAACCTCGTCTAGTTTATTAAGAGCATTTTGTTCACGCAACTGTGCTATAAGATTAGAGAACATTCCTCCAGGTATCTGGTGTATTATAACGTCAGGGTTTGGTAGAAGTATCCTTGGGTTTAGTAAGTGAGAGTATTTCTCGTCAAGAACTCTTTTAAGGTAACTAGAGATCTTGTTTACAACATCCATGTCTATAGACGGTCTCTTATCTTCTGGTAGTGCATAATAGACTGTCTGTATACCTGGCTGTGCTGTACCAAATGCTAGTGGGCTAATAGCCGTATCAATATAGTCTACACCAGCTTCTACAGCTTTAACATAAGTTGCTACAGCCATACCTCCTGTTGAGTGTGTATGGACATTCACTGGAACACCATACTCCTCCTTAATCCTCTTTACAAGATTATAGGCTGTACCTGGATCAAGTATTCCAGCCATATCCTTAATCGTTATAACATCAACTTCTAAAGCAAGAAGCTCTTCTACAACCCCTAGATAATAATCGATCGTATGGACAGGGCTTATAGTATAACAAATAGCTCCCTGTACAACTGCTCCAACCTCCTTAGCCTTCCTGATACTAACCCTCATATTCCTTACATCATTAAGTGCGTCAAACACACGGAATATGTCAACTCCATTCCTATAGGCTAGTTCAACAAACTTCTTAACAACATCATCTGGGTAGTGGCGATAACCAACAAGATTCTGTCCACGTAGAAGCATCTGTAGCTTAGTCTTATGTACACGTTCACGTATAGCTCTAAGCCTCTCCCATGGATCCTCATGGAGGAAGCGTATAGCTGCATCATAGGTAGCACCACCCCATACCTCTAGGCTATAGAACCCTGCTTCATCAATAGCTTCTGCTATAGGTATCATGTCTCTTGTACGAAACCTTGTTGCTAATAGAGACTGGTGTGCATCACGCATTGTAGTATCAATAATTTTTACCAAAACCAGCACCCTATATCTATCCATAGTTTAACTAGAGAGCTTGTTCCCCAGCATCTAACTACTATGTACAATATAGTTTATTGAATTTTATAAATTACTTCTAAACCACCCCGTCATAGCTTTTACATTAACTCTTTTATACTATAATAGGACTTCATGTCTTAATAGGTGTCTCTATGGAAACAAGTGATCTAGAGTTTTTGAAGGAAGAACTTGTAGAAGCTATGAAGATACTTGTTTATAGGGGTCTTACAAATCCACGGGGTGGTAATGGTAGTTTCAGATATGGAGACTCTGTATGGATAACACCTAGTGGTTTACCAAAACATTCTCTGAAAACACTTGATCTAGTAGCATATGATCTATCTAGAAGAGTATTTATTGGCGAGCATAAACCATCTATAGAGTATCGTGTTCATTTGAAGATATATGAGAAACTTAGTATGGCCAAAGCAGTACTTCATGCACACCCTCCACTCTCTATAGCTCTAATAGATACTATTGGTACTAACTGGTTAGAAGACACACTTGTTGAAACAGAGTATAGTATTGGGAGAGTAGAGGTTGTAGAACCGTATCCACCTGGTTCAAAAGAACTAGCTAATAACGTCTATGAGAAAGTATCTAGTGATATACATTTAGTAGTCGTCCCAAAACACGGGGTTTTTGCATGGGGTAAGAGTGTTAGTGAAGCACTTGATACTATAATAGCTTTTGAAGATGTAGCTAAATACTATATTGTAAAGAAGTTCTTACTTACGGGGCAGAAAATAGCTTGGTGGTTGAAGGGAATGTTTATATAAGTTGATAGCCGGGTTGTTTTATTGGTTAGTGATGTCTGAGTGTTTGCCTCAAAACCCCATGGGGTGATGGGAGCAGTGCTCCAAGCCCCATAGAGCATAGCCTAGATGGGAGACTGGTTCCGTTAGTCTCAACCGCCACCCATGACCCCCTAGGGATAAATAAGTCCCATGTGGGCGAGGTGGAACTCCCTAGGCACGACCATGAACTTATATAAAATGATTGGCATGAACACCTAGGGAGAAACGGGAAGGAACATAGTGTTAGAGTATTAAAGACGCCGCTCTATAATCATGTAGAGAGCGTAAAGCTTATTTTCTTAAAGTATATTCAGTATTTGAATATAGGTGTTCTAGGTTGAAGATACTGCTTACAGCACCAGCTACAGAGATGAGTGAGTATAATGGAAACCCAGCTATTGCTTTTGGAGCAGGTTTTTCCAAACCATGGTTTATACCAAGACTATACCTTATAAGAAGCTTCTATAAACCAGTTCCACGTGATACTGGTTATTGTGTAAAGTATGCTCCACTAGGTCTCCGTAGAATAGAGGCTTCACTAATTGATTCTGGACTAGTTAGTAAAGATGATGTATGTATTGTACATCCAGATTATTTAGAAGATGTTATAGGTAGTGATACAAGAGTTGTTGGTATATCAACCAAGGATCCTCTAGGACTAGGCTATGTATCTACAACATACTCTCTAATGCTCGGCCTAGGAAACCCTATCACTAACTATGAATTCAACAACCTTATGAAGAAGCTTAAGAAGCTTAAGAAGAAGTACAAGTTCCATGTAGTACTTGGAGGAGCTGGTGCATGGCAAGTCTATAGATTTGGTTTACAAGAACACTATGGTATAGACGTTATAGTTGATGGTGAGGGTGAGGAGGTTGCTCCACAAGTATTCTCTAAACTACTAACTGGAGAAACTCTAGGAGGTGTTGTTAAAGGTACAACACCAGATCCGTCAATGATCCCCTGTATAAAGGGTGCTACTATATATGGTGCTGTAGAGATTACACGTGGTTGTGGACGTGGATGCAAGTTCTGTACACCGACAATGGCTAAGTTGAGGACTTTTCCACTAGACAAGGTGTTGAGGGATATAGAGGTTAATCTAGATAATGGGCAGGAGAGGATAATGCTTGTTACAGAAGACTTGTTCCTCTATGGAGCAAGGATTCCATGGGAGCCTAACGTAGACGCTGTTAAAAAGCTTTTTGAGAAAGTACTAGCTCTTAAGAGTAGGGGGTTAGAGTACCTACAAGTGACACACCTCAATCTAGCAGTAGCTTATTATAGAAGAGAATTGACTAAATGGGTTGCTGAAAGACTTCTCCAACACACATGGTATAAACTTCATGGAAAACCAGTAGCTACTGTAGAAGTTGGTATAGAGACGGGTTCTCCAAGACTTATAGAGAAGCATATGGTTGGTAAACCTAAGCCCTATAAGCCAGCTGATTGGCCAGATATAGTCGTTAAATCATTATCCTTTATGGAGGAGTATGACTGGGTTTCACTGGGAACTATTATAGTTGGTTTACCAGGTGAAGAAGTTGATGACGCTATTGCTACACTAGAGCTTATAGATAGTATTGAGGCACACGGGCTTAGGACATTCCTTGTACCATTATTGTTTATACCACTAGAACACTCTATTCTAAAGAATAAGCCTACAAAAACATTTGATGAACTATCTAATGTACAGTTAGAAGTGTTTACTAGATGCTGGATACACAATCTACGTGTATGGGGTAGAGGCTTCTTTAAAAACTATAGTATGCTTGGTAAAGCATTATTCAAGTTAATTGCACCACTCTACATGCACACCATTGCTAGAAAGTATAATTGGAGGAAACATGTAGTACAGGAGATATACCGTGAAATACAAAAACTTATTTAACAAAAGGTTTCTCCTAGGAGGAGGATGCTAGTACTATGACTGATCACGATATTGTTGATAAGATTACTGCTAATATAGAGAAGTCTCTTTTAAGAGGCTTTATTAGGCTATCTATACTACTGGTTTTAGAAAAGACTAATGAGTATGGATATAGGATATACAAGGTTGTTAAAGAGAGAGTTTATGGAAGACTTAGTTTAAGTACATTCTATACTATATTGAAAGAACTTGAAGAACACAATGTTATCAAGAAGGTAGGCGATGTATATACAATAACTGATAAGGGAGCTAAGGTACTAGAACATATTAAGAGTAAGTATAGAGATATAGCATTATCTATTGAAAAGCTTTTAGCGTAGAATAGGCACTACGTTCTCCTATACTTGATCGTTAATAGCGTTAGTATTGTAGCTAATACTATAGCTAATGCTAGTAGTGTTGTTATAAACATTTTGTTAAACCAAGGCTTCTCCTCTACTAATGTAGGTAGTGTATGTTTTAGAATAGTTGTGTTTCTATGTTCTGTATAGCCCTCTCCAGTTGTCCAAGTCCCTGAAATACTACTGGTATAGCTGGTTGTTGTATGTGTTGTAGTGTAGAATGTTTCTGTACTAGCTACACTAGTTATTGTAGTCTTCATAGTACTTGATATACTTGTCTCTATGGGTGATGTAGCTAGTGTATTTGTATAGCTAGTCGTGGGTTTCTCTAGTAGATTAAATGCTAAAGTTATTTTTGAACTTCTAACAACTATTTTAACATACCATAGGATATGCTCTATATCTCCACAACTATATACTCCATCAACTACTATAGTTGAACCAAGTTCATCATCAACTACTAGTCTATCGCCAACATATTCATAGCCTATATCTGGTGGCCTCATATACAAGTATTTATTAAAACCTCCAGGAGATATTCTAAGCAGTAGTGATAATAGCTTATTAGAAACTATATCTATAGATAAACCATCTACACTTATAACTATATAATAGTCGTTATAAACTAGTTTAAAGCCATTATCTATAGATACTATGTCTCTAGGACTACCCCCGTATAGGTATAATAACCCATATTCACTGTAATCCCACCACTCACTACTTTCAAAAACCCTTAATGGAGAATACACTGCTTCTCTATAATAATCTACTACAATTCTAAGAGAAACTGTATTGAGGTCAAAAACTATACCCAATTGATCGCTTATGTAGGCATAGTACTCTTCATTACTAAACGATAGTACTGTGTATCCATGGAAGCCGTTGATCCATAGCTCTGTTATTCTAGCTATAAGGTAGGAGTCTATAGTCCAGTATAGGTTAGAGTTTATCCATGTATTATAGAATGGCCCATACTGCCATTCAGCTAGTAGTAGACAAGTCCATGAATAATCTAGTAGCTCTCTACAACAACTATAGCTATTCTCTTCTAAAACATCTTCAAGCTCTATAATAGCACTCCTCGTCTCATTAAATAATCCTAGAAGCCAATCTGCTGTTGAACTAGTGTACCATTTATACCAGTCTAGTCCAAAGCGCTGTTCATACTCTCTATAAGCTCCAGTCACGTTATAGTTTGCAGGTGTAAGCATGTCATGGTATAGGTCTATGTATTCTGATAAAGTTATAAACTTGATCCAAGGCTCTTTAACAAGTTCTCTAATAACATCTGGGTTAAGGCCGAATTCAGCATCATCACCATAAACAACTATTGGTGGTATAGGCTTATCCATTGTATGGTTTAGTATGTCCAGTAAGAAGTTCCTTATATCATCTATAGAGGCTGTGTCTCTAAAATGGTATCTCATAAACTCTGATATATGGAATACTATGATCTCATTGCCTTCACTATCACATGCTATATGTGGGTAGTAGACTTCATAAGAGTCTAGGTTGGGGTTTCCTCTCCAAAAAACATTATCATCAATTAATGTGTACTCAAAACCGAGTTCTTTAACAAGTTTTATAAGATCAGGGGTCCACTGCCGATCCTCTTGCCATATCCCACGTGGTGTTGTATTAAATAGTTCTCTAATCAACCTATTCTCATACTCAACATGCTTTACTACATCAGTCCATGGTAGGAACTGTATAGGTATTTGACCATATGTTACACTAAGAATCTCTACAACACCTTCTCTAACACCCTCTCTAAAGTTATCGATAACCTCTGGTGCTGAAGCTAGTAGTGAGTGTATTGTTGGACCAGTTATGTCTACTGTTAATTTAAAGCCAGGTATTTCATGTACAAGCCTTGATTCTGGATAGAATACGCTATAGCCTATACTACCGTATATATTGATCTTTCTAATATCCTCTAATAACTGGTTCATATGGATAACAACTGCAACATATATGAATCTACCACTATCAACACTTGTCTCTATAGAGACATTCTCTATTATATTAGTTAAGACTTCTCCATAATCTACTGTGTATAGAGAAGTAGACATTATAAGCGCTATCATGAACGATGTATATAGTATCTTCAGTATCAAGACTTCCACAATCTTATGGTAGGTATAACCTCCTTTATTAAAATTAGTTATTTATACAAGTAAGTTCTTTAATATAAAAGAACACCCTAGTTTAAAACCTACCTAGTTTCTGAACCTTCTTTGGCCTAAGATTGCGGCTTCTACACCTACGGCACTTAACTGCTCCAGGAGGGTTTAGTGCACCACACTTACGGCATACAAGTTTGTTTAACGCTCTCTCATATACAATCCTTAGTTTCACCGGATCAGTTATAGGCATTAGATACCACCTATTCTTCATCCTCTTTAAATCTAAGAAGGAGATATACTAGTTATAAGTTTTACCGAGAGTTAAGTACTTATACAATAACAGTACTCCATATTCCTAGAACACATGTTTTCTCCATAGGTGGGTTTAGGTTGGGTTTAAAAGAAGTTATAGAAGAAGCTAATAGGAAAGCTTTTAATAGACTCAATGAAGCATCTTCATACTGGGTTGATATAGATATAGCATATAGGGTTATAGAAGGGTTTAAAGACTATATGCTACTCCATGCTGGACCACCTATAACATGGGATAGAGCTTCTGGTCCACTACGTGGAGCACTTATTGGTGCAACTATTTATGAGGGGTGGGCTGAAAAACCTGGTGATGCTGAAAAGCTTTTAAGAAGGGGCGAGGTTTTATTAGAGCCTACTCATAAACATGGTATTGTAGCTCCAATGGCTGGCGTTGTATCACCCAGTATGCCTTTAATGATATTCTATGATAGAGTATATGGTAATAGATCCTATACTAATCTTAATGAGGGTTTGGGGAAGGTTCTACGCTATGGTGCTTATAGTAGAGATGTTATTGATAGACTTGTATGGCTTAGAGAAAAGGTTTATCCAGTATTAAAGGCTGTTATAGATGATGTTAAGAGTGATAATAGAGAGGGGCTAGACTTTAAAAACATTATTATGCAGGCTCTACACATGGGTGATGAATGCCATAACCGAAACATTGCATCAAACACTCTATTCCTACGTGAGATAACACCGTATCTAGTGAGAGCTGGTGTTGATAAAAGTGATGTACTGGAAGTCTATAGGTTTATAGCAGGTAATATAACCTTTACACTAAACATGAGTATGGCTACAGCTAAACTACTAACACTAGCAGCACACAATATAGAGTACTCTACAATAGTCACAGTAATATCACGTAACGGTACAGAAGTTGGTATATGGGTTAGTGGTCTAGGAGATGAATGGATAACAGCTCCAGCACCAACTCCTAAAGGAGTATTCTTTCCAGGCTATAGCCAAGAGGATGCTAACCCAGATATAGGTGACTCATCTATAACTGAGACAGCTGGTTTTGGAGGATTTGCTATGGCTTCTGCACCAGCTATTGTAAACTATATTGGTGGTTCTGTAGACTATCTTGTTGAAGCTAATAAGATGATGTATGAGATAACCTATGGTGAGAACAAGTACTTTACAATACCATATCTAGGATTCCGTGGTACACCAACAGGTATTGATATAAGACTTGTTCTTAAGAAAGGCCTTGTACCAGTTATAAATACTGGTATAGCACATAGAGAACCAGGTATTGGACAGGTTGGCGCTGGTATAGTTGAGTTGCCTCTAGATTTGTTTAAGAAAGCTCTGAGGAGGTATGCTGAGAAATACGGTCTCTAAATACTCTAGCCTATAGAGTAGGCTATAGGCTAACCCCTCTACTATATAGTAGAGGGTTTACTGGTAGAGTACATAGTGTATTCCATAGAACAGTTAATGTTAGACTAGATAACGATACCCTTGTCACAATAACTCTTAGAAAACACTCTTCACCATACACTATAAATATAGAGGCTTTAGATAATCAAATACTACTTGATCTCAGTAAATATGTAGAAGTTGATGACACTGTCTACGTTGATCGTGGTGATAGAGCAAGATTATGTATTGGAGATAGGTTTAATGTATTCATGTATCCATGGAAGCTGTCTATATTTAAACCAAGGATGATCTCTTCTATAAACAAGTCTCTAATAGACTATAGGCTAGTAGAGTATATGCGTCGTTTTATTGAAAGAATATGCTTGATAATGGATTGTAGGAAGTCTGTAGAACTAGATAGTGTAGTAGAGAATACACAGGATCTACTAAAGAGGTATCTAGTAAATGATATTGGTAGAGAAGACCTTGTGTCAAAGATAATAGATTATATAGGATTAGGTAAAGGGCTTACACCATCATATGATGACTATGCTGTAGGGCTACTGTCTTGCTATAACTTATTAGCTAGACTATATGGTTTAGAGAAGCTATTGCTACCAATAGATATTGTATGTAGAAAGACTAACTGGATTAGCTGTAAGATTATAGAATACTCTATAAACAATGATATAGTTGAACCTCTAGACAACCTACTATACAGTACATTCAACAGCTTATGGAGTGAAGCACTAGATAGTCTAGTAGAACTAGTAGCTATAGGCTGGAACTCAGGATACTACATAGCTAGAGGAGTAGTAGATACACTAAAAACATACTTTATAGAGGGAGGGGGAAGAAGCTAGTCTGAACAAAAAGCTACAAGTCTACAGAAAGCAGACTCACCACCCATAAACTTGAATGGGAAAGCAGCTATAACACAACGACGGTTAACAACATCCTCGATCTCGCCACCAGCATTCTCTACATGCAGTATACCCTTAGGGAACAAGTAGGTGTGCATAAGCTGGTAGTTTTCAGGCCATGGCATAACCTCTTGTATAGGCTTACCATGTTTTTCTTCAAACTCCTTAACGATATCCGGTCTTATCCTCCTTATAACAGTGTTTAATGGATGGTCCTGGCTAGCTGCATCAATAGCTGTCCACCTAATCTTCTTCTCTATAAGCCAGTCTGCAAACTCCTTTATTGGTCCAGGGTGTTTTAACATGTATCTAACTAGATCAGCTGTTGGCTGGTACCATGCATATCTATGGTATCCAGTATGTATGACTAGTATATCATACTCCTTTATCTCAAGGTTGTAGCTCTTAGCCTTCTTTTCAATAAGCTCACTAGTATATATGTCTAGATCGCTTACTTCATCACTAATATCAATAATCAAGCCCTCTCCAACCCAGTACTCTACTGGTATACTACCTATATCAAGACCAGCTGGGTCAAAGTGTAGTGGGCCATCCATGTGCGTACCTATATGTAGTGGGGTCATAATATACTGTGCTCCAACACCATGTTCATAGACTGTCTTAATCCACTTAAACTCAAATGGAGGATATGTTGGGAATGGAGGGCTTAGATGGCTTAATGGCTGGCTAAGATCATATACTCTAACACTACTCCAATCAACAGCTTTAACCCAGTTATACTTTAGCTTACCCTCCTTCTCAATCTTATCAACAAACTCTTCTAGAACATTACCAATACGGGCTCTCCATTTACGTCCAAAGATATCCATATAAAACCCTCCATTAGAGTATTTTCCTACACTATATGTTCTAGTATAGATAGAATATTAATGTCTTATCCATAGCACTCTATATAGTCTCTAGATCTATTTTCTCCTCTTCAACTCTACTATATATGATCCTGCCATTTCTTATAACATAGAGTGGTTTTTCATGGAGCCAGATTAGCTCATATACAGACTTAGCTCTATGGACTAGCAGATCGGCTCTACCTCCAACTTTTAAACCATAGCCTTTTATGTTAATAGCTTTAGCAGCTCTCCATGTAACCATGTCAAAAAGCATATCCATATCATTTAGTGTCATAGACCATGTTAGATGGGATGCTAGGAAAGCTACTTCAACCATATTGTTTCTACCATAGGGGTAGTAGGCATCAGCTATATCGTCTTGTCCAAGAGCTACATTAACACCTCTACTAACCATATACTTTATAGGTAGATGTAGTGGGCCGGTATGAGGGTCTGATATAAGGCTCATACCAGCTTCTTTAAGCAAACCAGCTAGTCTTTCAAGATAGGGTTTTGGCTTAACAGCTAGTGCACGGGCATGGCAAGCAGTTACACGTCCAATCCATTTCTCTCTAATCGTCTTTAATGCAAGCATCTCTGTTGTATATAGACTAGGGTCTCCAGTATCATCTGTAAGCATAGCTATATCTCTATCATACTCTCTAGCTATATTGAATACTATATCAATATGTTTCCACATATAATCACTAGAGTACTCTATCCATGGAATACCTCCAACAACATCAGCTCCAAGCTCTACAGCTTTCCATAAATAATCCTCAGCACCAGGATCACATATTAACCCGTCTTGCGGGAAAGCTACAACTTGTATATCAACAACTCCTCTATACCTATCTCTAAGCTTCAATAATGCTTTAACACCCTCAAGTCTAGCCTTAGTATCAGTGTCAACAAATGCCCGGATATAGAGTGTACCATGTCTAACAGCTTCCTCTAAAGCCTTATAGGCATTCCCATATATCCATTCCTCTCTATACCTCTCCTTAACATGGCTAGCAATCTCTATAGCTGACAAACTATACTCCATACCACTACTCTGATACCTTCTAACAGCCTCCTCTCCAATCAACAAGTACGTATAGACTTTACACATATGTAGATGAGGATTAACAAAAGGCTCTGTAACCAAACCACCACCAGCATCTACTTCAACACCACCCCTACCCTCTACACGCTCTTCTATATCAACAACCAAGCCATTCTCAACAGCTATATCATAAAGCTTGTCTCTACCACGTAGTCTAGCATTACGGATAACAAGATCATACTTCTCAACCATAGCCATCGCCTAGAGGATCTTGTCAAGAATCTCTTCAAGATCCTTCTCAAGCTTTGGCTTAGGCTTCCATACAACATGGACTACATCTACACCCTGCTTCTTCAACTCATTATAGAAGTATTCAAGACCAATATTGATGACACAGGGCTTCTTCTTAAACAGTTTAAGAGCTTTCTCCATAACAGACCACCTTTAAACAAGCATGTACTTTCTCAAATAATCATCTATAACACTTGGATCAACTACTCCATTAGCTATAAAGCCTGCTAAGAGTACTGCAAGAACATTAGTATCAGCAACAATCACACCATGATCTCTTAAAAGCCTAGTCTGTCTCTCAAGATCCTGTGGATCATCTGGCGTGCCAACAACATGAGCTATTATAGACAACCACCTACCATTCTCTCTAGCATTCTCTCTAGCCTTTACTAGTGCGTCTAAATGTGCTCCAACAAGATCTGGGTGTGAGCCATAGCCTAATACAAAGTCTAGTAGTAAAACAGAAACTCCCGGATCACCGGCTTCTTCTACAATTCTCTTAACACGAATACTAGGATCTATCATTGGATGAGGCCTGCCTTTAGTAAACTCTTCAGAACCAAGATCAACTATTGTATTTTCTTCGCTAACCCATGGATTTTCAAGCTTATACCTTGGGTTAAGTGGTGTGTTAGAGTATACTGGACCAACTAGATCCTGTAGTATAAGCTGTGCTTCATAAGCTAGTGTACCACCAGTGTATAGTCCACGTATAAACCCTCTAGAACCATTCTTTCTACTAAGTTCCTTATCAACAACCTCTACAATACTGTCAATACTTGGTACAAGTTTGTTTAAAACACTTCTATATGCTTCTTCACTAACAAGTTTTGATACACCAATAACTGTTGAAGCAAGTGTGTTAGTAACAAGAACTCTATCTCTAACAACCCACTTCTTTAAACTAGAACCTATAAAACATATAACATACTTCTTCCGTGTCTCACTTACAACATAGTCTATGATCTTCCTAGAAACACTCTCTGATGGAGGCTTAGATATAATAGAAACTATCTCTGTACCACTATCCTCTTCTAAAAGCTTTATAGAAAACAATGTTGATAAACCACCAACATCCTCCCATAAATCCCTACCCCCAACACCAATACCATGGCTAACGCCTAGACCAACATTAGAGAGTAGTGAAGAAACCTCTTGTAAACCAGTACCAGCAGCAGCAACCAATCCTACAAAACCACGTTTAACAACATTAGCAAAACCCAGTCCAACACCATTAATTATAGAAGTACCAGCCTCTGGACCCATAACAAGAACTCCTTTCTCAACCCCCTTCTTCTTAAGATAAACCTCATCCTCTAATGGAACATGATCACTAAATATATGGAGATTAACACCTCTATCAAGAAGTTTATCAGCAACCTCTCTAACATATTCACCAGGTATAGAGATCAAAGCTAGATCGGCTTCACCAAGACTATCTAGAGCAGACTCTATAGAATAGAAAAACTTCTCAACTACAACAGGTTTTTCAACAAGTTCTCTAACTCTCCTAACAACCTCTCCTACATCAACCCCCTCTCTAACCTTCAATGCTATAACAAGATCACTCTCACTAGCACCCGCTCCCTCACTAGTCAACAACCCCTGATCTTCAAGCAACTTCTTATTCAAAACAGTACCCATAACAATAGCTGCATCAACAACACCCTCTAGCTTCTTAGCCTCCTCACTAATACGTAGTAATTGAACAGAGTCTCTATACATATTCTTTAAAACAATATTCTTAACTATAACCATACAAGTTTAACCTCCCTTAAAGAACCTTGAATATCTATAGTAAGTAATGTAACATTATGTGATAATAAACTTTTACTCTATTAGCATAGTTTAAATAGCCTTTATTAGAGATGTAGCTAGTAATATCGATCTAATTACCTAGAGTATTTTGGAGATAGAAGTGTTTTGAATACAATATGACTTATACTACACTAATACTCTTAAATCTCTTCAATATATCAACTATAACATCCCTGATCTCTATAGGTATTTGGTCTAGCTCTTTCCTACATAGCTTGTTGAGAGATAGTATTTCAACACCAATAACTCTTCTATCCCTACTATATTTCAATATAATGTTATCAGTAATAGCTGTACTCTCAACCTCTAATACTGGTTCATCAACCCATATATCTAGTGTATCTATTTCTGGGAGATAGTAGACTTTAATCTTTAATGCTTTCTCCAAACTACTTCACCAACTATCATTCTTCTAGTAAGGTATATTGTTATAATAAATCCTTCCTCATTTAGATGCTTAACTACAACACATATAAGCTTATCCATAAACACTCCATAGTAAAGATATACACTTGGATCACTCCTACTCCTCCTAACCTCAATAGGGTTTGCTAAAGCATTCTTTACAAAATCCTCTAAACCTTTTATTGAAGGATGTTTTATACTTACAATATAGTTCCAATAGCCTTTAGTAATTCTAACTCTCTTATTCAACACAGTCTTTACTTCAAAATACACTCCCAAATCCATACACCATCTTCTTTATCCTCAGACGTAGGTGTTTAGTGCTTAAACCTTTATAAATAACTTTACTTTTTATACATATTATTTATCTAAAATTTTAAGATAAAATATAGTAGATTTCTATAGTAGATCTATTATTTAGACTGTATATTTATGTATATATTTACAATACTTAATACAAAGACTAGTTCATTGGTTAACTAGTACTTTATTCACTATACTATATTAAATCCTTTAGCATTTTAAATACAAACACTCTTGCTTTAATAAATATTTTAGAGACCATGTATTTTAATTAGATACTCTAAGCTATTCTATTAATTAATCTTAAAGGGTTTTAAGAAACTCTCCTAGTTAAATAGGGAGATTTGTTTTATTACTATATGTTAAGAATGGAGTATTATATAGGAGTATCTAGGTGGTGTAGGTTAGGGAATAGGAGTAGGTGTATTAGATGGTTGAAGTTAGGCCTCCTAGAGGGTTTAGGGATTTTACTCCAGATGTTATGATTCTTAGAAAGAAGGTTATTGAGAGGATTGAAGATATTTTCCAGAGGTATGGTTTTGACCCTATTGAGACACCTGTTATTGAGTATTGGGATGTTCTTAGGGGTAAGTATGGTGAAGAGGCTGAGAGTAAGCTTGTTTGGAGGTTTAATGACCCATTTAGTGGTAGAGAGTATGCTTTCCGCTACGACCTTACTGTACCATTGGCTAGGTATCTAGCTACACACCGTAACACACTATTGCCTTTTAAGAGGTATCATATTGGGCGTGTTTGGAGGCATGAGAGGCCTCAGAAGAGCCGTTATCGTGAGTTCTATCAGTGTGATGTAGATATTGTTGGTAGTCCTTATCCAGAAGCTGATGCTGAAATACTTAATATAACTATTGATGTCTTGGATTCTTTTGGGTTTAGAGACTATGTTATTAGAGTTAATGATCGTAGGTTGTTACGTGGTATTTTTGAAGTAGAGCTTGGTATAAGGGAGGTTTATCCAGTCTATATAACTATTGATAAACTTGATAAGATTGGTAAGGAGGAGGTTTTAAAGCGTCTGAGTAGTATGCTTGATCGTGGGCGTGTTAAGTGTATTGAGGAAGTACTGGCTATGCGTGGTGAGCCTTATAAGGTCTTAGAGATGGTTAGTGAGAGGTTTGGCGGTATAGAGGTTGTTAAAGAGGCTGTACGGTATCTTGAGGAGATGCTTGATTATGTTAAGGATGTTTCAAAGATAATGCTTGATCTTAGTATGGTCCGTGGTCTTGAATACTATACTGGACCTATATATGAGACTGTTGTTGAGAAACCACGTATTGGTAGTCTTGCTGGTGGTGGCCGTTATGATGAGCTTATAGGTTTGTTTCTTGGTAGAAAGGTGCCAGCTACTGGTACAACTATTGGTGTTGATAGACTTGTTGACGCTGGTGTTGAACTTGGTTTATTCAGGCTTGATAAGAAGACTGTTACACAAGTGTATGTTATAGTCTTGCACGAGGATGTTAGAAGAGTTGGTTGGAGAATAGCTAATAGTCTTAGAGAACATGGTTTCCGTGTAGCAGTTGATGTAGCTAGATTGAAGATTGATAAGCTCCGGAAGTATGTTAGAAACCTAGGAGTACCAATACTAGTCTATCTCGGCAGGAGAGAAGTTGAGAAATCAACAGCTACAATATATGTTAGAGACACTGGAGAGAGAATAGAGGTTAAACAAGAAGAACTAGTACAAACACTACAAAAACTAATAGAAAAGAAAAACCCATAACAGAAACACACATACCTAAAACACTTCTACACAACAGCCAATACACTACCTAGAAATAATAATAAC
>CAYZRH010000044.1:0-20544 GCA_964480805.1 uncultured Desulfurococcaceae archaeon | reverse complement strand
AAATCCTAGACTATATGGCCTTTAAACCACTTTGTATAGCAGTGTTCTTAAACCTTAGTCCATCGTCAAACATGTAGACATTATTGAATAGAACATATACGTTGCTAAAACCTATCTCTTTAATAACTTTAACTAGCTTCAATAGATCCTCATCACTATACTTGTACCTATAATTAGTCTCTTTAGGACCTATACCATGTAGTCTAAAGTATAGAACCTTATGTATATGAGTAGGTATTCTCTTAAAAGGATCAACTATATGGGTTATATTGTTATCTCTAAGAATCTCTTCTAAAACACTTCTAGATTCAACACTAGCCCATACACCACGTGGTTCCCATCCAACAACGATCTCTCTAGGAGTTACCGATACAATGTTTTTAAAGAACTCTCTAACCCATTTAATAGACTCACTACTATAGGGTAGTGATGCTGGTGTCTGTAACACTATCACATGAGCTTTCAACACTTTGGCTATCTCTAGAGTCTTCTCCCAAGCACTATAGTTTTCTCTAGATGGTTTAAGGAAACCATAATTACCTATTTCACCAAATGGTTTCTCCTTAAGTTTTCTCCATGTAGGGCTAGTGGATGGATGGGTAATAACTTGCCAAGCCTTCATTGTAAACATGAAGCCTTCTCCAACTTCAGACCTGAGCTTATCAGCCCATTCGATACCGGGTAGGTTATAGAATGTATTCTGTAATTCTACCAGTTTGTAGTTTTGATAATACTTCTTACGAGAACATGGAAACCCGCAGCAACCAACTAAAACCCTTATCTCTCTAGCCTGCATGACATCACCTACTATTAAATTATATCTATGGCCTAGTCCTTAAGTTTTAGAGTATGGTATAGACTTTACTATCTATACTAACAACCTACTATGATACAGCCCTTTATTAGAGTATACTATGTTAAACTATCTAAATCTTTGAAAACTTCTAACACGAACCATTCTAATAGGCTCTAAATACTTAATAATACCTTCAAGCTCTCTATCACTACTAATACTAGATCTTGAAACATCTACTACAATAAGGCACTCAGCATTCTCGCCACGACGTATAGTAGTACAGCGAGTTATAACCATGTCAATACCTAGTTCAGCAAGTTTTGTAGCAACTTCTGCTAAAGCACCGGGTCGATCCTCTATCTCAAACTCTATCTCCATAAGCCTTGCTTCATTAGATATTGGTGTTACAACAAACTCTTTCTTATCAGGATCGGCTACTAATAGTACACTCATACCCTCACGTATGTCTAGAGCATTCCTTATAACTAATGGGATCGTTATCCTACCCTTACTATCAACTCTAACTACTTCTCTAATCTTCATCGTAGACTACCTAAGAACCTCTCTGCAACTCTAATATTATCTACGATCATACCTTAATAAAAATGATTCTAGGACTTATCTAAAAGAATGCTTTCTCCAGATAGCTAAGATACATTATATTCCTAGATACACGTTTACGCCATTCACTACCTATAGCTACAACAGTAATAATGTCGGCTACATAGGCATGTGCTTTACCAACAATATTTAGTAGTGCTTTAAGTGTCTTACCAGTAATTACTACATCAGTAAGTATAACAACATGATCCCTTCTAGATATAAGGTCTTTATCAACATATATAGACTCTACATCCCTCATAGAACGTACAACAACTTCCTCGTAATAGCTTACACTAGGATACTTCATTCCACGCTTAGCTAACACAATATCTGTTCCAAGCTCTAGAGAAATAGCTGTTGCTAAAGGAAGCACTCCAGGACTCCCAACAAGTATCTTGTCAACACGTTTACCAACAAGTCTTGCTAGTAGTGAAAACGATAGTATTCTTATAAGATAAGGGTCTCGTAACAGTCTAGAGAGATCGAGTACTGTAGACTGTTCTCTTTCAAGAAACCTCCTTATAACACCATCAATGTTTATAGATAATGCTAGTGTAGCTAGTATGTTTATAGCTTGTGAAAAACTAGGTACTATAGATCCACGTACATAACGGCATAACACTGACTGCGATATACCCGTGATCTCAGACAACTTACTATAAGATACACGCCTCTTAAGTAAGCGGAGAAACTCTATAGCTAGTAGACGTGCTCTTAAAGCAGTATACTTGTCAGATGAAAACCATGTCTCTAACCCTTTCTTCAACTTATCAATAGACACTTGTTGAGGCTTCATTAACAGTGTTGGAAAGCAGTTGTCTACTCTATCCAAACCCTCCACCCCCTAATCACTTACTAACCTACTCTATCAACATAATTTTTAATAAACTATATAAAGGTATATGGATTACCATTATAAGGGGATGAACGGGGTCTTAAATACTGATCTAGGTGAAGAAAAACCCACGCTGTGACCAAGGCTCTTTAACCAAGCTCTAGGGATATGTTATGGCTTATACTGGTTTAGATAGACTATGTAGTGATGTCTATAGCTTTTTTAAAAGTATCTGTGTTAGTGTTGACGAGTCTAGACTATACGATGTATTCTATGAAGCGGTAACGAGATCATGGTATGATGGGATAAACTATATTGAATACTGTGTATTGGTTGAAGGAGATGAAGAGATCTGTATAACATATCATGTAATAATATACTCTCTAGCAAAAGGAGATCTGTACTATAGACCTGCTTACCTAAGACTTATAGTTAGTAGAGATAAGCCTTTAGATGAGGTAATGGTGTTCTCCCCCTATATTGTAGAGATTGAGAGTCTAGAAGATGGTAGAGTAGGAGTTGTTCTAGAGTATACCAGTTTAAAATACGTGTATAGAGTATATGGTAAGAGGGAGTGTAGAGACTATAGGTATAGACTACATAGTATACCACACGGGGATCTCTGGGTTGAGTAAGAGAGAGCTAGTGTTTAAGTTAAGGAAATGGGTTGATGAAAAGACTTTCCAAGAGATCTTGAGAGTAGCTGACTATATAGGTTACTTTAGAGGAGAGGGGTCTTATTTTAAGATTAATTTAAGAAAGGCTCTTCTAAACTCATATAGTTTAGAAGACATACTAAACCTACTTGATGAAGTAGGTGTTGAAGTAGATAATGTATTTATAGAGAGTCTTAGGAGTGTGTATGAAGAGTCTACTAGCTTATCTATTGATTGGGATTCAGGTAGTGGTGAGACAATAGTCCATGTTCCATGGAGTAGTTTAAAGTATGTTAAGGAGGGGTTGAGAGAGCTTGGTGTAAGGTATCGTGGTAGAGATGATAGAGGTGTATTCTATAGTATTAAGCCTTATAGAATTGTAGAGCTTAAAAAGCTGGCTATGGAGCATGGTGTTTCTATAAGAGATCCTAGTGGTTTGCTTAGAGAGAAAAATATTAGTGTTGATATAGGGTTTAAGGGTGTTCTTAGGGATTACCAGAAAGAAGCTCTTGATAAATGGGTTGAGAACGGCTATAGAGGTGTAGTAGCACTACCTACTGGAGCTGGTAAGACAGTTGTTGCTATAGCTTCTCTACCATTACTTAGAAGACGTACACTTATAGTGACATTTACTAAAGAGCAGATGTTCCAGTGGAGGGATATGATATATAAGTTTACAAATATACCACTTAACTATGTAGGCTTGTTCTATAGTGATGAGAAGAGGCTTTCACCAATAACTATAACAACCTATCAGTCTGCTCATAGAAACATAGGGTTACTCGGTAAATACTATGACTTACTAATAATTGATGAATGCCATCACCTGCCAGCTAATAAGTTTAAGCTTATAGCACAACACACTGTAGCTCCATATAGAATGGGCTTATCAGCAACAGTAGTTAGAGAGGATGGTAGACATGTAGAGTTGTTTCCATTAATGGGCGGTATAGTATACCATAAGACAGCGTATGAGCTTATACAGCAGGGATATCTAGCTAGTTATAGACTATATACTGTAAAGGTTGGTTTAACAAGAGATGAAGAAAGGGAGTATAATGAACTCTATAGAGTATATAAGTCTCTAGCACAAGGGAGGAAGTTTCAGGAAGTTTTAGAAGATGCTAAGAGAGGTGATGAAACAGCTATTAAGGCTCTTAGAATACATAGTAGACTTAGAATGTTAATGGCTAAGTCTGAGAGTAAGATTAGGAAAGCATTAGAGATTGCACGTAAAGAGCTTGGGAGAAACTCTAAGATAATAATATTTACACAGTTTATTGAACAAGCTAAAAGGATTAGTGAAGAACTAGGGGCATACTTGTTAATAGGTGAGATGAGCTCTACTGAGAGAAAGAGAGTGCTTGAAAAGTTTAGGAAGTGTGGGAGTGGAGTGCTTGTCGTGACAACAGTTGGTGATGAAGGGCTTGACATACCAGATGCTGATGTAGGGATCATAGTTTCTGGAACAGGTTCACGTAGACAGTTTATACAGAGACTAGGCCGTCTACTTAGACCTAAAGAGGGTAAGGAGGCTAGGTTGTATGAAGTTGTTCTTAAAGGTACTGCTGATGAGGTATTGGCTAGGAAGAGGAAGAAGGTTTTAAAGGAGAGTCTAGATTTTGACACAATGACTCCATAATACTGTCTTTAGTAGTATCTTCTTTACAGTATCCTCTAGTAGGTTCTTACTATATTTGGGGATGTTTATATAGGCTTTTCTCTCATAGTCATTGATGCATATTAGTTCTTTAAGAGAGCCTTCTTCTAATACATAGTATGCTATTGTATCACATACACCAGTACTGGATAGGTATTTTGTTAAAGCTTCTCTATATAGCTCATTATTATAGCTAAGCCTTCTACCTATTCCATAGCATATTGGATGATATGGTTTCATATATATTATCTCTATAGCTTTTTCACAATATACTCTAATACTGATCTTGTCAATATTTATAAAACACTCTCTATCCCTACACCCTTGTATACCCTCATAAATTTCTTTAACAATATCTATGGGGTTTCTAGGTAGTTCTAGTCTACATGTTTTAACCCAAAATTGCTTATAGACTATAGAGTGTGGTATACTATTCGGTAGCTTTAGTCCATGAGGATCAACTATTATTATTGATGAAGGACCTATAGCTATGTCTAATGGTTCTCTAGCATTCTCTAGTATAACTAAGGTATGCGCAGTCTCTTCTGTAAATAATAGTTGTTTATTAATTATTTTACTAAATAGTGCTCTCAACAAGTCTATTGATAAGCTATAGATGCTAGACTCTACAACTAGAGAACCCTTCTTTATAGCAGACACTATAGACTACCTATAATAATCTCTTTATACAACACCAATATATAGCCCGTGTCTCTATAGAGTAGATGGAAGGTGTATATAATTGGAAGAAGAGATTGAGGCTACTAAGAGAATAGCGTTGTTTGAGGGTAAAGCACGTATTGGAGAAGTTATAAAGGAGCTTGCTCAAGTAAGGCTTACACCAGAGGATTTCTCAAGCCCTATATCATTACAAATGGCTATATCGAGAATATATAGTGCACTACTCAAGACTATGGAGCAGGGTCCACGTAAACACTATGTTGCAGAGATAAGGTTTAAAGATAGTCTTGGAAACACTGTTGTATTTGCCGTTGATCTGGGAGATACCCCTCCTCCATTTACTTCTAGAGAGGTTAAAGCTAGAATCATAGTCGAGATCTATGAATAATCTCAATGATTATAAGAGTTGATAACATAATGGAGAGTGGGCAAGTCTTTATTAAAAGGCTTAGTAGATGGTTGAAGAAGAGAGAGTTTCTATCATACTATCTCTTATTAAAAAACTTTGATAGAAGAGCATTTAACGTAGGTGATGCTATAGATCTATTGATTAAAGAATTTTGTATGAATAGAAAGACTGCTGTTAATATAATTAAGAGATTGTATAGATGCGGGTTTATAGTAAGTGTCAGTAGTGTAGAGTATAGGTGTATGGATGTCTATAAAATACTTGATATGTATTTAAATACGTATAAGGAAAGACGGTTGAAACGTTGTAGAGGTAGGTAGCTGTTTTAGAAAAACCTTATTGTTGTTATAACTGTATTCCCTCTATATCTCTACTTACTCTGATTGTCGTAATACAATCTCTATAGTACTGACACGTGTCTGCCTACCATTAGGGTTGGTTACTGTTTGGCTGCCTATCCTTATGTCGCCAATCTCGATCTTGCCGGGTAGGAACCTGTTTCTAACAATCTCTACGGTGTCTACAGCCTTACTTATTGCACGTCCTCTAGCCTTGACAACGATCTCTTTAACTCCCTGGTTTATTAGAGTTAGTACTGCTAGTACATAGTTCATAACGTTCTTTTTACCAACTAGTACGGTGTTGCTTGGTTGGGGTGCGGCTTCAGCCATGTCCTTTTCCCTCCACATACTCTGGTATTACTTGTTTCTTGGTTAATCTAGTGTGGTGTATATAAGGTTTTCTCATATAGCTCTATGCCCCTATGCCCTGGTATTATCAAGCCTTTGCTTTTTAATCTCTATGATACAAGGTATCCATTACCTAGGGGTTATGTATTGTCAGTCAACCCTATATATGATCGGCTTTGCCCGTCTTGTGGTAGAGAAGCTGATGTAGAGTCTATTTTAGAACATGGTGTCTGTAAGAGATGTCTTGTATCTAGTAGTGATAATGTATTTAATTTGTTGAAGTATAACGAGTCTATAGAGAATGAGATCAATTGTTTTGAAGAATTCTTCTCTCAAGTAACTAAAGGGTATAGGTTATGGGGTAGCCAACGCATATGGCTTAAGAGATTGTTTAGAGGAGAGAATACTGCTATTATAGCACCAACAGGTATTGGTAAAACAACTCTCTTAACAGCTTATGCACTATACATGAGCTATAAGTATGGGAGGAAGATACTATTCCTAAGCCCCACAACTAGTCTAGCTAAACAAATACATAATAGACTAACTACTATGAGAGACAGTATTGGGGCTAGTGTAAAGATAGTGTTCTATGACTCAAGCGTTAGTAGGAAGAAGAAAGAAGCTATATTAGAGAGAATAGTTAATGGAGACTACGACATACTAATTCTTACAAACACTTTTGTATCGAGAAGACCGGATGTTGTAGACAGTAAATCATTTAACATAGTTATTGCGGATGATGTAGACTCTCTACTCAATAGATCTAGGAACACGCTTAGACTACTAAAAATGCTTGGTTATAGTGATGAAGAAATAAAGATTGCTAAAGAACTAAGCACGATACGTAACAAGTTATTGATTCTAAGAGTTAATGGATTAGATGAACAGTACATGGAGTTATTCAAGACATACATAGAGTATGAAGATAGGTTAAGAGAGCTTAGGAGTAGGAAGAGCTATGGACAAATAATAATATCGAGTGCTACTGGTAGGGCGAGAGGACCATACATATCCATTCTTAGAGAGTTATTAGAACTAGATATTACAGGGATTACAGTATATGCTCGTGATATTACAGATTCATACAAACTTGTAGACAGTGTTGAAGAAGCTTTAGAGACACTATATAGAGTAGTTAAAGAACTTGGTAGTGGAGGAATCATCCTTATAAGCTCATATCACCCGATTAAGAGGTTTATAACAATAAATGATCTTGTTGATAAACTGGGTGAAGCTACTGGTTTAAGTATTGTAAAAGCTACAGTATCGAATGTTAAGAAGCTTGTTGAAGGTAAGGTAGATGTTGTAGTAGGCTCTGCTTCATATTATGGAGTTAGTGTTAGAGGTATAGATTCCCCAGAGAATATAAGGTATGTAGTATTTCTTGGAACACCATGCTTTGTTGTAGAGTTATTAAATCTATTGTCAAGCATTAAACTCTTATATAGAGTACTTATTTACTTAAGAGAGAATGAATATGATGTAGTGGATTATCTAAAGTCTATTGCATATATACTTAGATATGCTACTCATAAGGAACTAAGAATACTTAAGGATCTTTTAAGAGATAAGATTACAGTTGACGACATTACTAGTAAGAAAGTTATTGAATGGTATAATACCGTTAAGGAGGTTGTTAGCAAGGTATATGTTTTAATAAAGAAGATTATTGATAAAAACAAGGTCATTAGTATAGGTACTATAACACTCTATAGAGATAGAGACAGATATGTAGGTCTAATACCAGATCTTATGACTTATATACAGGCTAGTGGTAGGACTTCAAGACTATATAATGGATCAATGACTCATGGACTATCCATTATCATAGAGTCTAGAGAGCTCTCTCCATTAATAAGCTCTTTAGAGATTAGATTTAAGTTCTTAAATAAAGATATATCGTTTAAGTCTTTGGAAAACATAGATCTTGTAGAAGAGAGGGAGATCATATATAATACACGTAGGGAGCGTAGAGGTTCTTGGAGAATAGGATTTAAGAATGTACTACTTGTTGTTGAATCACCTACTAAAGCTAGAACTATAGCAAGCTTCTTTGGTAAACCAGCTAGGAGGAAGATTGGTTCAATAAATGTTTATGAAGTCCCTATTGTTAGAGATAATGAGGTTGTATATTTGAATATAGTTGCTACTCGTGGACACATATTTGATTTAACAACAGATCCTTCTAAAGGACTCTATGGTGTAATAATCGGTAATAATGTATACCAGCCATACTATACTACTATAAAGAGATGCCGCATATGTGGCTACCAGTTTACCTATGGTAGTTCATGTATTAGATGCGGTAGTACTAGTATAACAGACTCTATAGAAGTTGTTAATGTTCTTAGAAAACTTGCTAGTGAAGTAGACGAGATCCTTATTGGTACAGACCCTGATAACGAGGGTGAGAAAATAGCTTTTGACATATACCTGGTTGTCCACCCGATTAACAAGAATGTGTATAGAGTTGAGTTCCATGAAGTGACTCCTAGAGAACTATATAGTGTATTGGATAAGAGGAGAAGTATTAATGTAGGTCTAGTGTATTCACAGATATTTAGACGTGTAATGGATAGACTTGTAGGCTTCAGCCTTAGCCATAGACTATGGAGTGTTTTTGGAAAACACTGGCTTGGAGCTGGACGTGTACAAACACCAGTACTTGGATGGATTATAGAAGGCTATCGTAGATGGAGGGAGAGTAGATGCTATGTTGTAGAAGCTATTACTGGGTTTGAGAAACCTTTTATTAAAGCACGTCTATACATAAGTGATCGTGATGAAGCTACTAGGTTATATAACGAACTATATAGTAAAGGGTTTGTAGAGATAGTTGTTAAAGGAGAACGTGTTGAAACAGTTAATCCTAAACCACCATATACTACAGATACACTATTACAGGATATGGCTAGATATGGTATACCAGCAGTAAAGACTATGAAGATAGCACAGGAGCTTTTTGAATCAGGTTTAATAACATATCATAGAACAGACTCTACCCATGTATCAAGTACGGGTATTGAAGTAGCTAATAGGTATCTCGGGAAACGGTCTATGGAAGAATACTTTACACCAAGACATTGGGGTAGTAGAGGAACACATGAAGCTATTAGACCAACTAATCCATGGGATAGAAGCGATCTTGAGAAAGCTGTTAGTGAAGGACTAATAAATATACCAGTATACCTGACCCCACTACATCTCCTAGTCTACGACAAGATCTTTAGACGGTTTATTTCAAGCCAGATGAAACCTTATAGAGTACTAGTTAGAAGCGTAAAAGTATACTTCAATAAAGAATACTACGTAGACTTAGAGATCCCTGTAAAGGTAATTGATAATGGATTTAACATAGTTGATGAACCAGTCATTTATGGATGGCTTGGGACCTTGTCTATAGGAGAGTTAAAGATTCCTATAAGAGATTTAAGGAAGAGAAGGTCTTCTAGACACCCATTGCCTAGTCAAGGAGATATTGTAAAGCGTATGAAGAAAGAGGGTATTGGTAGACCAAGTACTTATGCTACTGTATTGAATACTATTAGAAGACATGGATACATTATTGAGTCTAAGAAGAAGAGACTACTCATACCTACAAAGACTGGTGTTGAAGTATATGGCTATCTCATAGAAAACTATAGCGACCTTGTATCTGTCTCTACAACAAGGTTTATGGAAGAACTCATTGACAAGATCTCTAGTAATGCTATGGAACTTAGTAGAGCGCTAGATATACTAGTTAATATGTTATGTCTACATAATCTAGTAACTATTCATAAGTTAGAACAAGTCGTTGGAACATAATCTATAAAGCTAGTATCTACGTTTAATTTTAATAAGTATATATGATCTCCTTCTACCACGGAACTTCTCACTACCAATCTCTATATTTGTAATCTCTATAGTATCACCCAGTCTTTCATAAAGCAGTCTATACACATCAACAGCTTTACTAATAAAGTCTCCACGTCCTCTAATAGCTAGTTCATCAATACCTTGGTTAAACGTTACTACAGCATCAAATACATAGTCTGTTAAAGGCTTTCTAGCTACATCAATAATCTTTACATTAGCTGGGCTACTCATATCCTGCACCATATGCTCTACCCTAGACTTATCTATGTAAAAGGTTATCATTAAAGACACATATATAAGCATAATCCTTTTAATATTCAGACTAGCAATGTATCTCCATGATCTATTGGTTTATCTTATTGACTAAGAGTCTGTATGTGTTAATAAGCTTATCTAATTCTACTACCAGGTCTTTAGGATCATTAAAACACTTGATAAAAAGTGTTGAAGGTATAGATGAGGGGTTTAAATAGGTAGGGTTTAATACTTTAGCTAGTATGAGCTTGGCAACAACTTTCCCTGTATTCATGTTCCTATATATCCATAGAAGCCTATTATCTATAGATACAATACATGTTTCTATAGAACCTCTTTTAACGATACTTACTATGCTAGCACTAGGTATCATAGGCTTCTTTTCTAGAAATGACTTAAATACAACATATGTTTCAAAACATACACTATCTATATAGTTGCTTACACCACCTAATATACTCTCCATAGTATCTACTAACTTAAAACACTCGTTCACACGCCTTGATAATACGAACTCTACTTCATTTTCAAAAACTTTAACACCAGCAACTCTAAAAACACTAAGTCTCTTTAAAAACTTAGACAGTATAAACCCCTGTTTAAAAGAAACCCTACAAAAAACACGTATTAGAGGAGGGTCTGACGGGGATAACTTCTCCATATACTTGTCAGTAGGATACAATTCTTCATCCCCTATTATACACTAACCCTTATTATATACAGTATCAGCAACACGTGCCTTCTTCACATATCCGTCCGTGGCATGTCATCATCGTTTACTAGTTATGTTCTAGCCTGGTTATAATAGTTATAGATTATTAGGTTAGAGTAAGTATTTATAAGTGTTTATACTTGATTTAGCTTTAGATAGGTGGTGTTTTAATAAAATGTATCAGCAACAATCAAAGCTTCAGACTCTGCTTTTAACACAAGTAGCTGTTCTTATACTGTCTATAGCTAATACCTTCCTACAACAGTATACCATCTTTATTATGATAATATATTTTATAGTATTAATGAGTATAACGTCTTACTCTACAATGAAACGTGTAAAACCCACACCAGAGGATACACGAAACCCTATATTCCGTGAACAAAATGCTATGAAGATAGCTATGTATGATAAGGAGTTGACTAGAGAGCTTTCTAAGCAAATGAAGGCTTTAATGGCTAGTTTCCTAACACTACCAGTAGCATTTGTAATGTTTCCACTATATACTGGATATATAAGTCCTATTGTTAGAGAGTCCTTATCTAGTGTTCTCTCTGAAATACCAGCTAGGTTCATAAACTATATTATAATGTATGAAACAATATTTATGATACTAACTGGTGTAAGAGTTGCTATAACTAGAAAGGTGAAGATGATAAATATAATGCTTCCACAACAATATGTAGTGTATAGGAAGGGTGTATTAGCTAATAATAGGATGTTTATAAGGTTTACAGAAGACCACTGTTTTAAATATAATCCTAAGAGAAGATTTGTAGAGATCGTTTCACCACAAAACCCTGGGTTTAAACTAAGGTTGTATAGTGAAGAAGCTGGTAGGTTAAAGGATAAGCTACTGGATTTAAAGATAATGCGGGAGTGTGAAGAGGTTTGAAGAAACACACGTGTATTATATGTAATAGGAAGTTTCCAGAAGGACAAGGTATTATAATAGATTATGGTGGAAAGAAGCTGGAATTCCATAGTAGCCGTTGTGCATCAAAGTTTCTTAGAATACTGTTAGAGAGAGTGCCTAAGGATATACTTAAAGGATATATTGATAGAATAGTTGATGAACTACGTGAAAGACGTGAAATTGAATTAAAGACTAGGATGAAGAGGATATAGAGAATCTGTCTGCGGTAATTTCTTCATCCCCTATAAAGAGTCTCTGGGGGGCAAGTCTCTTCATCCTAGTTTATAGATATTCTATAAACTATTATTATTTGTTATCTCTCTATGAGCCCTTGTTATTGTCTTAGTCGTTCTCTAATTAATTCAATAACTTCTCTAGATAAGCCTGTCTTACTAGCTAGTTTAATGGTTTTCTCAATAGCTTCTTCATCGCTTGAGGCTACTACATTAAAAACTATGTTTGTACCTTTAACCTGTACCCTATATCTTTGCTGTCCTAGAAACACGTATTTCTCTATAATGACCAAGTCTTCTACATCTACTGTAGACACTATAGACACCACTCTATCTCTATCTAGCAATCCTTTATATATTAGTGTATATAGACATAAACTATGGCGGTTGTTCATGAGCGAGAAAATACCGTTTATAAAAGTTGAGCCACCCGGTCCTAAAGCTAGAGAGCTTATTAGAAGAGATCGTGGTTTATTAATGCAGTCTTTTGTAAGATGGTATCCTCTTGTTATAGAACGTGGTGAGGGAGCTGTAGTAGAGGATGTTGATGGAAACAAGTATATTGACTTCAACAGCGGTATAGCTGTATTGAATCTAGGGCATAATCATCCACGTGTAATCAATGCTATAAAGGAGATGCTTGGTAAGATAACTCATTACTCACTAACAGACTTCTACTATGAAGAAGCTGTAAAGCTAGCTGAAGAACTAACACGTATAGCACCCATGAGTGGAGGTAAACGTGTATTCTATGGTAATAGTGGAGCTGAAGCAATAGAGGGTTGTATAAAGATCTGCCGTGGACACTATAGAAACCAGAGACCATACGTTATAGCATTCTATGGAGCATTCCATGGAAGAACCATGGGGGCAAATACTTTGACAGCAAGTAAGCCTGTACAACACCGATGGTTCTCTCCAATGCTGCCATGCGTAATACATGCTCCATACCCCTATCCCTATAGATGCCCCTTTAACACAGATGATCCGAGGGAGTGTGGTGAACAAGCAATAGCTTTTATAGAAGACTATATACTAGGCAAATACATCTATGGAGATGAAGTAGCAGCAATATTTATAGAACCTATACTTGGTGAAGGAGGCTATGTTGTACCGCCAGACAACTTCATACCAGGACTGAGAAAGCTATGTGACGAGCATGGTATACTCCTTGTAGATGATGAAGTACAAGCTGGTATGGGCCGTACAGGTAAGTGGTGGGCTATACAACACTGGGGTGTTGAACCAGACCTTCTCGCTTGTGCAAAAGCTATAGCATCCGGTCTACCATTATCAGCTATAGTTGGTCGTGAGGAAGTAATGGATCTACCGCGTGGCAGTCATGCAACAACTTTTGGTGGAAACCCTATTGCATGTCGTGTAGCTGTTGAAGTTATACGTGTTATTGAGGAAGAGGGTCTTCTAGAGAATGCTTCCCGTATTGGAGACTATATTGTAAAGAGGTTTAGAGAACTACAGAACGAGCTTGAGATCATTGGTGATGTGCGTGGTAAGGGTTTAATGATAGGGGTTGAGCTTGTAAGAAATCGTGATACTAGAGAGCCTGCTTGTAAGGAGCTTGCTGGCATACTTAGTGAAGCATTTAAACGTGGAGTACTAGTTATTGGAGCTGGATTGTCAACACTGAGAATAGCTCCTCCACTAACTATTACTAGAGAACTTGTTGATAAAGGACTTGATGTGATAGAGGATGTACTTAGGAAGTATAATAGAGAGCTAGTGCTCAGATAAACCCTGCCTTCATCAACTATTCAGTGATCGAGGGCTTCTTCATTGCTCTTCTATACTATTCCATACTTTTTTCAACAACTTATATGTTTCAGTCAATGCTATTGGTAGTGACTTATAGCTTGATGCTACTGGTAGGAAGTTGCTATCACCAGTCCATCTTGGTACAACATGTATGTGTATATGATCCTCTACACCAGCTCCAGCAGCTTTACCAATATTAATCCCTATATTGAATCCATCTGGGTTAAACGCTTTCTTCATAACAACAACTATTTTTTTAACAAACTTCATCATCTCATCAATCTCTCTATCATTAAGTTCTTCAATGAGACCAATATGTCTATAAGGTGCTATCATTACATGCCCACTATTGTAGGGATAGGTGTTAAGAACTATGTATGAGTACTCCCCTCTATAGACAATAAATGCTTCATCATCACTCATTCTAGGGAGTTTACAAAATAAACACTCTCTCTCCTTAGACAATTCCTTAATATACTCATACCTCCATGGAGACCATATAATCCTATACACTCTATAAACACCTTTACCTTTATTCCTTAGGAATAAATAGTTATGGTTGCAATAAATATAGGTAATCCTATAGAATTGTTTTTAGAGCTTATTTTTGTAGAAGTAACTGTTTATATTCTAGGTTTTGGTAATATTGTTCTAGATAGTGTTTTGTGTAGGTGTTTATAGTTGATTAATCTAAGTGTATTGGTTTATGTTAAGATAGCTTATGTAGTCGTCATGCTTACTTATTTTAGTATTCTTGATATAAAGTATAGAGATATACCTGATAAACAAGTATGGTTTTCTCTAGGAATAGCCGTTCTACTATTTATACTATCTATTCCAGGTTATTTAGAACTGTATAATATAAGGTTCTTTCTATCATATCTGCTTATGACAATAGTTATTGGCCCACTAATACTGTATATACTATATTATAAGGATCTTATTGGAGACGCTGATGTAGTTATTGCTTCTGAAATAGCTATACTGTTTCCAGTTGTAAAGATATATGATTATGTCTATATGAAAACTAGTGTGGTCATACACTTACCACCAATAATACCTATACTACTATATACTAATCTCTTAGTCTTAGTACTACTACCTATAATAATTGTAAAGAACATAGTATTGCATAGGAATATATATAGGGGTGTAGAGACAGGATTTTTTAAGAAGATAGTCCTATTAGCTACTTCAAAACCTGTTAAAGTATGTGACTATCTTAAAATGAAGCATGTGTTTCCATTAGAAGAGTTTATTATAGATAAGGATGGTGTTAAGAGGAGGTTTAGAACAACCTTTAGTATACAGGAGGACTATAGAGATCATCAGGAGAGGTTGAAAGAACTTATTAGAAAAGGTGTTATAGATAAGGATACAGTTATGATAGTGACTTATGGAATACCCTATCTTGTACCAATGCTTCTAGGATTCATACTATTCCTACTAATAGGCGATCTACTCTTTATACCACTACTATCCTAGTCCTCTGGATCACGTATGCCTTCATCACATATAATGAATACTGCTTCACCCTCTGGTAAGTGGGGAGCATCAACTACACGTGCAATCCTCTTACTACCCTTACTCTTCCTAAGCCTAACACGTACACCAGGTGTGTGGTAGAGTATGTGTCCACCAACAGCTTGTGTTGGATCACCATAGAATACATCTGGACGGGCCATAACCTGGTTAGTCACAACAACAGCTATGTTATAGGCTTCAGCAAGTCTTACAAGTTGGTGTAGATGACGATTAAGCTTCTGCTGTCTTACAGCCAGATTTTCTCTACCAGGATATTCTGCTCTAAACAAGCCTGTCACAGAGTCTACTACAACAAGCTTAATGTTTTCCTTAGGGATCAGGCCGAATAGTTCATCAACAACAGCCATCTGGTGATCACTATTGTATACACGTTGATAGAGTATGTTCTCCATAACAGCATCTGGGTCGAGACCAATAGCTCTAGCCATAGCCTCTATACGTTCCCAACGAAAAGTACCCTCTGTATCAATATAGGCAGCCTTCCCACTTAAACCACCACGCTCTGGAGGCAACTGTACATTAACACTAAGCTGGTGGCAGATCTGTGTATTATGTAGTATCAGCCCGTTTGGAGCTATAAAGTAGTGTGTCTCTGGAACAACAAGGTCGTATACATAGTCGTTATAAGTTAAAATCCTCATATCCTTGATCTTGTGGCTGGAGTACTCTATATGCTTACCGTAGTGCCTAGGGTCTTTAATACCTATAACGCTGTCTCCAATTTTTACATGTCTAGTAATACGCCATTTCAAACCATTTCTAGTTAATACTAGTAGGGGATGGTTAAGCGTGATCTTTAAAGTAGTTCCATCATCTAGCTTTATTTCAACAATCTTACTCACTTTCTCCCTATACACACCTATTGCTCCCACTAACTTCCCATGATCATCTACAACTGTTGGAACATATACATGTTTTAACCAAATAATTTCTCCATTATCAAAACCTTGTTTACCATATAGTCTACTATATCTTCTATACATTTCTTCAATAGTCTCTACATGTAGAACACCATTATTGAAATACATGACTTCCATATCTTTAGAGAAGCACTTACCTGTACCATATTCTCCAAAGAACTCTGTTATAGTCTTGGTTTCTATACCTCCTCCTAGTAAGTCGTCTAGGTTTTTGCTACCAGTTGTTATCTTTCTTACACTTAGACGCTCCATTTTAACTTCTTTAGCTGTCTTAAACCTTATATCTAGAGCTTCACGTGCTGCTTTAACTATTTTCTGAGCTGTTGTAAGTGGTATACCAGCTGCTTGACTAACTTCTTCTGGACGTGACACAGCTATAGCTTCTATTGTTGGGTATCCAGCGTTTATGAGCTTGTTAGCTATGGTTGGAGATACGCTTGGGAGGTCTGCTATAGACTTAGGTTTCTCCTTAGGCATGTCTCTCCACATCCTATCAATATACTAGTGTTTATAAAAGGGTCTAATTAACCTATTAGCTAGATACACCAACCTTATTAAATATATAGTGGATAGGATAGAATTAAATAACTGGGGTATAATCGGTTGCCAGCCATATCCATACAGATCATAAGTATTAGTGCTGAAAGACTTAGTGAAACACTGCCTCCACAGATCCAGTTTCAGGTAAACCTATCTGTACCATCTGGACAGCCTTTTACTAGAGAACACCGTGTTATAATACCATTCACTTTCACTATAAACTCTATACCACCAGTTGTACAGTACAGTATTAAGGGTAGAGCAGTACTCGTACCACATAAGGGGCGTGGTGAAGAAAAGTCTCTTAAAGAGATAGTTGATAAGAAGAAGATACCACAACAAGTAGTACAAGCTATATTCATAAACGTTATAGCTGAAGTCATAGTCCTCAGCCGATCACTAGGCGTACCACCACCAATACCTCCAATACAGCTTCCACAACCTAGAAAAACTACTAGAGAACAACATTATAGTCCAGTACAGTAGAGAAGGCTAGGAGGTAACGATATGGATTGAAGCTTCTACTCATACACACACGTAGATTCTGGTACAAGGTCACAGATAAAGCTCTAGAACAGCCAGAAAGTCTAGAAGAGATACCTGGTGAAGCAAGTTTTGAAAACGCCCTAGTAGTTTTTACTAGTGTAGAAGAAGGTGATGATGAAAGCGTTGTAGATAGAGCTGTTGATGAAATTGTTGGTGTAGCAGACAGAGTTAACCCATCAATAATAGTTATCTATCCATACGCTCACTTATCAAATAGGTTAGCACCACCATTTAAAGCTCTAGATTTATTGAAGAAGCTTAAGAATAGACTTACAGAATCCACTGAGATCAAGGTATACCGTACACCATTTGGATGGTATAAGGCTTTCCAAATAGAGTGTTATGGACACCCACTTAGTGAGCTGTCTAAGAGTATAGAAAGGACAGGTGTTGGGGAGGTTATTAGGAGAGAGGTTAAGAAAGAATACATTATACTAACACCAGGTGGAGAAATATATAAACCAGAAGAGTTCGACTACACTGGTTATGAAGAACTAAAGATTCTTGTTGATAAAGAAGTTTTTGGAAAAGAACTTCCAGGTGGTGTAAATAAAGTTAATGACTATTGTAGAAAGTTTGGTTTTGAATGGGAGTCATCAAGCGATCACGGGCATATGAGGTATGGACCTCATGCTACAACAATGATGGAGGCTGTAAGCCAGTATTCATGGATGATAGCATCTAGTCTTGGAATCCCGGTATTTAAGGTTATGGGTACAAACACCTTTGATTTATCATTAAAGCCTGTACTAGAACATGCTAAATTATTTGGAGATAGATTGTATGAACTAGAAGTTGATGGTAGGAGATATGTTTTAAGATATGCTGCCTGCCATCAACAATTTGCTATGCTTAAAGACTGGGTTATAAGCTATAAGAACCTACCCTTTGGCATGTTTGAAGTAGCTGATAGCTATAGACTTGAAAGACGTGGTGAACTCAATATCTGTTTCCGTACACGTAAGTTCTACATGCCCGATCTCCATATACTAACAAAGGATCTTAGAGAGGCTATAGAAGCTTCTAAGAAGGTTCAGGAGAGGATTTTTGAAGAAGCTCGTAAGGTTGGTAGAGAATATATAGCATTATATAATGTTACTAGAGACTTCTTCCAAGAACATTTTAGTGATGTACTAGAGTTTGTTAAACGTGAAGGAAAACCTGTTCTTGTAGTAATCATACCTAGTGGTATATACTACTGGGTTCTTAATGTAGAATATCATATTATTGATAACTTGAAGAGACCGCGTGAGATAGCTACTTTCCAAATAGATATTGGTAATGGAGAGAGGTTTGGTATAACGTATGTTGATGAGAGTGATCGTGAGAGACACCCTATAATTATACATACAGCTATTATTGGTAGTATTGAGAGGTATATATACATGGTGTTTGATACAGCTGCACAGCTAGAGCTTAGTGGTAGAACACCCTATATACCTACATGGCTATCACCTATACAAGTACGTATAATACCTTTAACTAGAGACTTCCTAGATTATGCTGAGAAAGTAGCTTATGAGATAATGGGCCGTGGGTATCGTGTTGACATAGATGATCGTGATGAAAGCCTTGGCAAGAAGATACGTGAAGCGGCTAAGGAGTGGATACCCTATATTGTAGTTATTGGTAAACGTGAAGTTGATTCAAACACTATTAATGTGAGGATTAGGAGAACTAATGACCAAGTTGTTATGAATGTTAGTGAGTTGATAAATAGGCTTGATGAGGAAAACAAGGGTTATCCTAGAGTACTGCAGACACTACCACTATATGTTAGTCAGAGACCTTCTTTCAGCTACCATGCATGACCTTAACAATAACTATTGTTTTCTTTAATAACCCGTACATGTTATCCTTAATAACTGTTTTATGTAAACATGTCTAATTAAGGGAGTATAATGGGATGTCTATGAAGGTAAGGTTTATTGGAAGACACTTAATGGTTAAGGGTAGGTATGTTAGAATGATACTCGACGGGTTTAAGACAGCTACCATTAGACATGGTATTGTTAAGCCAAAGTATAGAGAGGTTATTGTACATGGTGGTGGTAGACCTATTGCTAAGGTTGAGGTTGTTAGTGTAAAGTATAAACGTGTTAGAGAACTATCTAACCAGGATGCTGTTAAGGATGGTTTTAGAGATAGAGATGAGTTGATTAGAGAGTTAAGACGTGTATATCAGGGTATAGGGGATGATGACTGGGTTACAGTTATAGAGTTTCGTGTCATACAGAGACTAGACAAGCTTCCACTAGAGGATAAGTATTTGGGTTTAACACCAACTGACATAGCTCGTCTAGGGCTAAGGTATTTAGGAGAAGAGCTTAGTAGTGAGGAGAAGAGGGTATTACTTGACTTGACTAGAACAAATAGTATACGGGCAACAGCCTATAGGTTATACGGGAGTATTGATAAACGATACCTTGTTAGACGTATACTACGTAAAATAGTTAATAGGTTGAAGGAACAGGGAATACTGGGTAGGAGCTAAAATGACATACTGGATACTCAAGTGTAGAGAATGTAATAGAGAATGGAAGCTTTATGTAAGCTATAACTTAAAGAAAGAATTTAAACAAATATACCACTACTGCCCACACTGTAAACACAATACATTCCATGAAATAATAGAGTTTATAGAAGAGTAGAAACATGGTATATAATAGATGATGAAGAAAGGGGTTATGACAAAAACGGATGAAAGAACCTGTCTCAGCTGATACGTAGTTATGAACAGCTGTGGATAACCGGATTCTTTACCTCCTTATATACCTATACCCAACCACTTCTAATGAAGAACCACCAAGGTGATTATCGATGAGGGCTGGGGATGCTAGAGAATACATTGAATCCGTGTACAGGGAGCGTATAGAGAACTTAATGAGGGAGATTAGAAGGGAGCTACTGGAAG
>CAYZRH010000043.1:0-20948 GCA_964480805.1 uncultured Desulfurococcaceae archaeon | reverse complement strand
ATATAATCCTAGGATCTTATGTAGCATTAAGGTAATTATAGCTGATGCCAGAACTATTGATTCATTCTCTGTCTCCTTTAGATTAAGTATCTTCTCCCAAATCTTACCATATATCTCATCATAACTATCTATTGGTTCTATAGACATCATGTTATTTATTAATTTATCTAAGGTCCTACAATCATTTATATCACATTTTATATTAAGTATTCTCTGAAGAAGTTTTTCACCCAAGTATAATCGTGTAAGCAATACTTTAAACTCAGTCACATCCTCTCTATTATGCTCTTCACGTTTCTCCAGTTTAGAGCTTAAAGTGATATATAATTGATTAAGTCTATGATATAATCCCTGATTCCTCATTCTTACTGTTTCAGATAGTAAATAGATCACTTCAAGGAAATCCCTAAATGCATTCATAGACTCCATCTACATCACCTCATTTACAATTCATCCCATACTTGTAGCAAACCGTAGCCTAGCCTTGATTTACCTCCAATACCATATGAAAGAATACTTTTTATCCAATTGAATAAAGTATATCTACACTCATCAGAAATATCTCTATGCAGAGCTATTATTATCCTGAACACTACTCCACGAGCAATAACCGGATAAATTACTGGAACAGGTTCTGCACGGTGTTCCTCAATTTTTGGAGAGGAAGTTCCATCTGCATAAATAGGTGTTGTAACATCAGGTTCTAATAGGGAGCTGAGACTCCCTGATGAAGCTACTCTTACAGGGTATGCATCAAATACTATAATATCCCCTACTTTCCTTGTTGAACCAAATAGATCTGATATATCACTTAGTGATTCAATAGTGCATTCCTTGGGTAAACCTTTTGCCTCTACAAACGATCTTAGGGATCCCTTGATCGCAGAGCCAGGAATGTAAGGAACACCATATATTGGGTGAAGAGCAATACCGTGTTCAAATACATTGTATATACCAGTACTTGCTTCACCAACAAATGCCCTACTAGTTGTTACTGCAGTGAAAATCACTAGTTTATATGGTAAACCACTTTTTCTCAAGGCGTCAACAATAGATCTAGTATAACTGTCTAAGAAAGATAATACATCGCTACACATAGTCGACTTCTTTATTAATTCCTCAAGTATATGTTTCTTGGCTATACCTACAATTCTTTTTGCAGCATTACGTCTTCTTGTGTACTCCTTTAAATTATCTAGACAAAGATACACCTTAGAGTATAGGAGTGATGCAATATATAGGTTTACACTAGCTCTTGCAGTAGCAAGGACTCTGTGGAGCTCATATCTATCACAAATATTTCTTAAAACACCTATTCTTGAAGAATTGATAAGATTATATAAGGTATCTATGCACTCATCTATACTACGACACTCTCTAGGCATTAAATCACCCTTTCAAACACTATATTCATACGCTTTTCAAGAACATGAAAAATAGTATCTAAGGCGATATCAATAGCCTTAAGAATTCCTCTTGTTCTAGCCTCTGGTTCTTTGGTATCAAATATACTGTCAGGCCAGTCTAGAGATAAAAATACTGATAAAAAGGCATAACCCCTATGTACGGATAATATTAGTGGGCTTGCTCGTCTCTTAAACCTACTAACCGGGTATCTTTGCCCACGTGGCAACCCTAGAATCCAGTCAATATGTTGCTCCCTAATAGGATCAATACCGTTCAAGGTACTCCTTCTAACCGAGTGATTTAATGCTTTAGTAAACTCTATTGAGAGCTCCACTGGATTCATATCATTAGGTATTCTTGTCCTATATAACCTAAAAGCTCCAGATGCAAGAGCTGGTAAAGGTGATAGTATACTAGGTGTTATGTCTTTATTTTTATTCCATTTTATTGCATGGAGACCTATTCTATATGCCAGATTTCTTGATACATCTTCTATGAACTCAACAATAGTTTGATAGGGGTTTTCTAGATACTTCTTTAGGTCAAGATGAGTAGTTGATTCGAGTTTAGTTATATCAAAACATCCTAATCCACGACGAGAGGCCTTACCTAGACCACCAAGAAATAGTGTTAATAATAGTGTTTCAATTGCTGTAGCATAGTACTTGTCTGGATTATATAGATCGTTTCTTATAGTGATCTTCGCATTCACTATATTAACTGCATAGTCTTGGGGATTGGTTATTCTCATTAAATTAAGACGTGGATGTCTAAGAACATTTACTAGTGATTGTTTAAAAACAGTTGATGCCAATATAAAGGGTGTAGCATTTCTTACTGAACCCATGTATTCACAAGATATTGACCTTATCTTATCCTTAATCATTTCATCGTCATATCCGTTATAATATAGTATACCAGCTACTAATGCTCGAAACCACCACCTCATAACTCCTTTAAGACTTTGTGTTCTAAGAGGTTCTTTTATCACAATCACAGATCCATGATCCCTTATGACGTGTCTATATTTACTATCATATCCTCCTAGAAGCATTGGCGTAGATGATCTAATACCTACAACCGTAATCATAACCTCATTCCTCTCATTCACTATCTCCTAGATCTTTGAAATAGGCTTCAGCCAGTCTCTTTACCTTCACCAAGTTTGATACAACTAATTGTGTCACTACATCAGCTTCTAAAGAATTGCTAGAAATCCTCTGAAGAGCACTCCCTATATCACTTGAAAACGTTTTCATCTCTTCATTTACTCTAGCTATAGTATATGAAAGGAGTATACTATATGCAATACTTTCCCTACTACTGCATTGACTAAGTATTTCCTCATAATTAATTGCACCACTGTGTTGGAACTTCATTAGCTTCTCAGCTATTCTGCACAGACAGTTGTTTCCTGATTTAGAATACATAAACAATATTGTATCTAATAGTCCTCCATATGTTATCATTTCAGGTAATCTACGTGCTATGCTCTTGATATTATTAGCTACTTTGCTAATCTCCTTCCTATATGCATGGCTGGGATCTTGTATATCAAGAGCTATTCTTTCAAATAATCTTTGTATAAAATATAGAGACTCATTATGCTGGATCATTATCTAGTATCACCTCTTTGTAATCTATATTATCATTATCTTTATTAATCCCTTGCCAATAGTTTCATTACCTCCAAGGAATAGATATAAGTGATCCCTCTTATCCAATAGATCCTCTAGGATATTCAGGCAATGGTCTTTCTGTTTATCAACAATGTCTTCCTTACGTGGTTTTCCAGCAAATAATGCACCAAAGAAGATCGTTAGTTCTGGAACATACTCCTCACTCCATAAAGCACCTGATTTAACGGTCTTTGTTCTATAGTCTAAAGCGATCCTTGTCACTTGTTGAATAAGCTTATATCCAAGAATATTCTTCTCAAGTGAATTAGGTACCAGTATAATCCTATTAAGGAGTTTATTGAGTAGATTATTTTCAATAAGGCCATCATAGGCTTTAACCAGGATTTCTCTAAATACTTGTTTTACATCATCTCCTCTAGCGATATTACCAGTAGTTACAGTTCTACCATCCGGTAGCACCAATCCTATATTCTCTACCATAGACTCTTGTGATGAAACTATGAATTTTATTTCATCTTCATAGCTAAGACTATTTAGAAACTCATTAATAGCTATATACAAGTTCTTATACCAACTAATATCATCCCTCATATCCTTTATAATACTTAGTAGTATCTTGAGTAACCGCAGTCTATTGAGGGATGAATATATACATAAACCACTTGTGCATGGACCAATCATTGATAACATTTTTAAATCTACTAAGCTAATACAAGCAGCATATTTCTCTCCTATACTATCTATTTCTGGGCCAAACAATATCTCAATAAGTCTACATTTGATCTTGTATTTATCATTTGGTGAATCAAGACAGCTATATCTAGTCCATAGATGTGACTTTAAAGCCCCTTTGAAGCTACTAGCCCATACGCACGGTACACCAAAAGAGTCCCTTTGAATAGGGAGATCAACTAGAGATTCTACACCATACCTACCTGTTCCTACATGTAATGGTGTTATAGTTGTAGCCAATATTAATCGACAACGATCATAATAACCTGCATAACCCACAACAAGGCACCTCACACAAATATTATTGTTAGAGTAACTATATATAATTTCTTGAATCCAAGTAACTATTATTAGCTATACTTTTAAATATCACCTACACAAAACAGAGTATATAGGGGTGTTAAATATAATGTTAAAACTAGCAATTAATAATTTTAGACCAATACACATAGATGAAGAAAAAATACTCACATTCACTTTACTCGACCTAAATATCTTTATGGGACCCAGAGGCGTAGGAAAATCAAGTATAATAGAAGCTTTAAGACTACTATCACTCTACAAACGAGTAATAAAACCCTATTCTGAATCCTTTAAAGAAGAGGAAAAACATAAAAAAATATATGACGCCATTAAAGAAGTTTTTCCAGTACGTTATCGCCTAAATTTATACAAGTTGTTATCTGGAGTAAATATTCCATTAGGTGATCTGGTTAATATTCTAGCTAAGAAAAACTATGCCACCATACTATTGGCTACTGATGAATCACTAAGTGGCATACTCATCCACCAGCATACAGATAGAATTTTAGACATTGATTTTTATGAACCGAATGGGGGAGTGATCACAACTGGACAATATTATGACACGAAATATATAGAACTTATGAAGAAAGCTATTGAAGACATAAAGAGCATGGGGTTCATATTAAATTTAGACGACAATATAGTACCATTAGTCTATAGTCTCTCAACAAATAGGCTAAAAGTAAGCCATACAAGGAAAAACTCAGATAGAGAACTAGATCCTTATAAGCAATATTTTGGGATAGAGAATAAGGATCTTCAGGAACTGCTTTATTTGTTGATCGAGGGTATAGGTATAGAGGGGGATGCATTAAAGATCCTTATAAAGAATGCTAGAAACTATGCTTCACCATTACATAATATACTTTATAAGCAATTTACTGAGAACCTTGATAATATACTAAATAGGTTTAACGAATACATTGATAAATATAAGTTATCCAGTAGGAAAATACTATCTATTACATATGATCATGTTAAAAACAAAGTATATGTGGAAGAGGAAATTCGTGATAAGAAATGGTTTATGCCATATGAAGCACTTAGCTCTGGTACAAGAAACCTCATAGCAATACTTACCTTAATAGCATGGGCTAAAACCCTTCTTGACAAAAATATCAAGAAGAACTTAGAAGAAACAATAAGTCATTCTTGTGACGTATGGATAGGAATAGAGAAAACCCTAAAAAAACTAATAACTACCAGGGATATAATAGTCTGTATAGAAGAGCCAGAAGTAGCTCTACATACATCAACATTCTCCATACTATTAAAACTTATTCAAGAAGAAGTAGGTGAGATAAATAAGGGTAATGAATATAATAAATTAAGACTCATAATGACAACACACAGTATAAAACCAGTAGCTATACTACTAAAATCAAGATCAATAAATGCGGTAAATACAATAGTTCATCTCATAGGAAACCTTGAAGGAAAAACCATACATGAAGAAATACACGTAGCAGATAAGATACAATCTTTGTTCAAAATAAAAGAAACTCGTGGACTAACTATACTTGAAGAAGAACTAGATTTCTTATCCAAACTATATAGTTTAAATTATTAATGTCGTAAATAGAGGGAATAAATTATGCTTAACGCTTATGGTCTGGATGATAAAGCCTTGGAAAATAAGTTTATTATTTGTAGTCAATGTGATGATGACTGTAGTACTGATGAATATAGAGAATATTTTAACATAGAGAATCTTAAATCAAATTATATAAACTTAATAGACCTGTCTCTGAAAAATATATTAAAATCATTAAGTTCAATAAGGGATAAATTGTTAGATCATATAAGGAGTAAGATACTAAACGAATTACTAGAGAGCAATGTGATATGTTGCTGCAGCCTAGATATTAAATACAATAGCCCCACATGTTATGATGAGCATGCATATTGTTTGGATCAGAGTGAATATTTAAGGGGATACATGGATTTATGTATAGAAATTAAGAATCCATTTCATGATGAATCTTTCTGCTTATTAATTGACTGTCATGCTACGTCTAATTATAAGCAGTCTAAGAACCTTATTAAGAAATTAAATAAAAAAATAAAGAGTTATAAAAAAGAACTGGATAATATATTAAGTGGTCTGTCTAGGCGTACAGTTAGAGAGAGAAAAGAAGTAGTTAGAGAGATGGTGATAGCCCAGATCACTAATTGCCATAAACAATACTATAACAAGTTTCGTAAGGAAATAGTTGAAACCTCTAAATACTTATTAGAACATTTAGATAATAAGAAATACAATACATGTGAAAGAACAAAGATCCTATTGAGAAGCAATAATGATATCCGTAACTGCTGTAATTGCTTCGATGAAAGTAAATTATTTTGTATTATATTTCCCAAAGAACGAGGAAAATTAAGTAATACATTGTTATTCTATTTAAGCTTTTTATATTTTGATAATAAACATAATATTGAGAAAATAACCTCCATAATAGTAGATCGAGCTACAAGGGCTTTATATTAGATTTAGGTTTAAATAATGTGGAGGTGTACATATGCTAAAGATCTTCGGCATAGGCAAACACGATCCATCACATATAGTTAATGAGTTGAGAAGAAAAGGATATAGTGTCTCTGAGATTTTTAGTGATGCCAAGGATAAAGCAAGGATACTATATGCAGTTGTTGATTATTTTGAGGAAAATATATGTTATGGGGAGCTCATTACTCAAGCCGTTGACAGGAATAAATACGAATTAATAATTGACATTATAGGTGATATTAAGACCATACTTGATAACTTTAGTATTGAATATGATGTTATATTAGCAGAGTATAGTATCAGTATTGACCCTATTGATTATTATGGTCTAGGGTATAAGGATCTTGATAAGCTAATTAGATTCATCTTATACGTCATCTCCATGGATTCCTACTTATTTGAACTAAATGAGTTATTTCTATACAGTACATTAGGTGATCTCTATGGATGTGTCAATAAGAAATCCTTGATTAATAAATTAAGGGATTTAAGTAATAGAAATCTGATCCTATTTGACGAGAGAAAGAATGTTGTTGTCTTTCGTAAGACTTACAGTGATGATGCTATGTATTCTTCATTCATACTATTTTACAAGGATATTCTAGAGAATATTAAAGAATGTATCAGTAATATTTGAATAAAATATTTTTATGTTATCAAGTAGTTGTGTATGAAGGGTTTTCCTTTCCTTAGTATGTATTCTATAAGTGATTTTGTTAAATATGGTGGATGCCCGGTCCAGTAAATGATCTCTCCATGTTTTTCTTCAAGTTTTTTGTATATTTCTAGGTGGTAATTCTTGTGCGGCGTTATTGTAGACGGTATTATTAATGGTGTGATTGTTGTTTCATGTAATCCTATATCTAGGATGTATGTGTGTAGCTTGTCTTTCTTCTTTTCTTTAACTTTCTTGTTTCTATATTTTAGTGTTTTTATGATTGATAGGATATTTATGTATGTTTCTGGTGTAGCAAGTAGGTATACTGGGTTATTGCCTGCTAGATATGATGCAATAGCTAGATCTAGTAGGTTATATTGTCCTGTTACATCAACTAGTATGGGTTTTCTTGTATGCCCTACTTCTTCCTCCTTCTTTTTTACTAATCTTGTATATGTTTCGTGGATTATCTTATCTGGTCTGGTGTGTATAAGAATATTTGTTTGTGACTCAATGTATTTACCGAATAATGCTCTCTTGAACTCATCAGTATTTAGAAGTGTTTTGATGATTTCCCTATCTATGATATAGATATTTGAAACCTTGTCTAGTATATGGTTTATTCTTTGTTCTAGAGTCTGTACCTCGTTCTCTTTAAAGGCTGGTTGACGACGTGTTGTTAATAGTATGTCTGAACGTGGTTTTATAAGACGTTTTGATTTAGCTATCACTGTCTGTAGTATACATGAAATTGTACTATATTCTCTATCAACACATTCATCACTTATTCTTACAGATTCTTCGTCTATGTATTTAAGTGAATATAGCGTATTAAGCGCATATGTTATAAGTAGGTCAAAGCCCCGTCTACTTGCATCTAAGCAAGCAGCAGTAATAGCCTCTGGATATACCGGCCTATATATATCTGGTTCATAAACTATATCAGTATAATGGGCTATAGGTATTAGACCAGGTCCAGGAAGTAGTTCTCTACTAATAATAGTGGCTAATTTAAAGTCTCCAGCACGTGTTAATGGATTACTCATAATGTAATGGAATAATCTAGCTATACTAATATGTGGAATAACACCCTTTGTCCTGATCCCTACAATGGGTCTCTCAGACGAGTCATACTCCATTATCACATAGTATCTAGATAGAGCATACCTACTTTCAACACCAGTGAATCTAGAAATTATAGGATAACCAATAACCTCAAGTACCGGATCAGTTTCTCCGTGAGGAATCTCGTACCTATATACAAGTCTCCTAAACAAGTACCCATCACCACATTGTCTCACAGATATATACATACATCTTCTGTAGCATCAATAACACCCTTTTTTCTAGACTTATTTGTAATACATGGGCCAACTATGGCTACAATTATATCTTCTTTATTAATAGTTTCTTTAAGTAACTTTCGATAGAGATCCTTATGCAGATCGTATGCTATGATAATTAATCCCCTAAATTCATCTATTTTTATTTTTTCAAATAAATATATTGGACTGCTCTCTTCCTTAGTGTATGCAATAAACACTATATTATTGTATTTTACTCTTAGTTTTTCTTTAAGCTTATCTAGTTTTTCCTTATCTTCTCTACTTAACTCCATTTGTACTGGATAATATATCTTCAATGCTATCTTTTTACTTGCTTCAAAGACTTTATTTATGGCACGATATAAATTCTTAGACAGTATATCACTTAAACAACCTATATGACGTATTATAGGAGTTATGACAGCTATTTCTATGAGTTCTTCCTCTCTATAAATATCTGCTAGAACTTCAGATAGTTTGTTCCATGTAGTATTTTTGTCTATGGTATTTAGGTCTATTGAGTTAATGATTTTCCTTAAATGGTTAATTCTCTCCGATAACTTATGTTTATCCATATAATCTTTTACTTCTTTAAGTACATTATCATCTATTACTTCAACTGTATTCATTATCGATTCTATGATGAATATCTCGTGTTCTACAGTATTTGGTGACAAAGAGATTATTTTTATTAAGCTACCTAGTGTTCCATAGATTATATCCAGTTTACCTACTTCTACACATGCGTCCTTCTTAGCCCGTTTTGGCGAATAGTATCTTGTAAACATACTTGCTTTGTATCTACTAGTAGATGCATATACAGAAGCCTTGTCTAAAAGATCTCTATCAATACGGTAAGGTATCCACGGTAATACAATTGTACCTGATAAAGCTTGGATAGCCTTTTGATACGCATGACCCATAAAACCAGTTTTTGCCCCACTATACTCTATACCATAGCAAAAGTCTTCACTACACTCAATAAGATCGTATTCAGTCTCCACATACAGAGCCTCAAACATATCCAGTGCAAATAATCTAACACCATTTAAACACATAGAGCTAAAACCACCTTATATAATTGATTTCAGAACACTACTATTATAGATTTCTCCAAAAGAAAACTAGCGAATTATCAATAACTCTTTAATGTAAAACAGTGACGAACTAACTATTAACGGTATTATTAAGGGTATTAATAGCGGGGGTTCACGTAGATACTAGGTAGCTTGATTACTAGATTATTAGAGAGTAAAACTTTGTTTCTTATCTTAAGATTAGTGTTTATCTTCTCCTATATTTTTGATATGTTTTATTTAGGCTTTACCTCCTTTAATCTCCTTAATAGTTTCTCATCTGCCATATATACTACTATGTTTAGCTTGAATGATGAAACTATGTAGTACATATCGTAAACTGTTACATTGTTTTCTATACTATACTCTAAAGCTTTATCAAGAAGCTCTCTAGTGGTATCTATAAATGTAATCCTTATTTCATACAAAAGCTCTACTATCTTAGATAAATCTGTTTTATCAATTAAACCTCTAGTACAGTACTTCCTTAAGGCATTATAGAACTCTAATAGAGCATAAAAAGGGGCTATAGCTTCTATATAGCCTTCTAAATGATCATCACATAGCTTTACAGCATATTCACTATAATCTTCTAGTATAAACTATTTAACCAGTACATTAGAATCACCTACTACCCACTTCAATCCTTGTCTATATCCTCTCTAATTAAACCTGGAAGCCAGGTTGCCTTCTACATTTAACTGTTTTAGTTGCCATGTTTATATTAGCTATAGTACTTATAATAGTATTGATTGCTTCAATACTATCTCTAGCTTCAAAGTATGCTAGTAAAGAACTTACAACACAGGCATTAGTAGAGCTATCTAATACTATTATAGGATTTCTCTATGTAGGTATTATACTAGGTGTTGTTGAGAAGATATATTTTATAAAGTTTATGGATTCAATGGGTAAGGCTATTAAATCATATAGTGATGTAGATAGTGCTTTAGAGAGTGTATCTACAAGTTATAGTTCATTACTATACACTTACCCAGTAAACGAGGTGCTTATGTATCCTAAGAGGTTTATGGCATACCTTATAGTACAGGTAATAGCATTGTTTATAAGTATACCATTAATAGTCTATGGGATAACTCTTAGTATAACAGGTTACCAACTTGCTGGAACACTAGCTCTTATAATAGTCTTTATAGTAACAATACTTATGATGGTTATCTCATACAAGTTCTATAATAGTATAAAAGAGTATTTTGGAGTAGGTAATGCTGGTACATTAGCAGTAATTATAGTAATAAGGCTTATATTAAGTGTAATAGAGCTTATACCAGGTATAAATGCAGTTATTGGATTAATTGACCTAATATTGTTTATAGTATTTATAATAGTGTTTAGGAATATGTTGAATGAGTTTATGGAAAGAACGAGTGATATAGAGATTAGGTTATCAGATAGAGTAGCATTATTAAGAAAACAGCAGTCAATAAGTAATCCATAGAATAGTCTAGGGACTACACTAGAAACTCTCTTAACAATACCTTTACTACTCTCATATACTCTGCTCTAGACCTAACTATCTTATTTATCCTTAACCCTATTCTCTTCAATATTCTTGGATCCATAAACCTATTATCAGCTAGTATGTATACCGCTTGATCGCTTGGACCACGTACTGCTCTACCAATTGCTTGTTTAGTTCTTGTGACTGCTGTATCTATGTATAGATGTTTCCATGCCCCATCTCTACCAATCTTTAGAGAGAGTTGTTTTAGTGATAGTTCTACATAGTCATCTGGCTGTGGATATGGTACACCAGCTATAAACACAACCTTTATAAGACTACGCCCCTTCTTATCAACAATTTCAATACCTTCACAAAGCTTACCTCCAGCAACTGCATTTACTAAACACTTCTTCCTATTAGTACAGTAGTCTATTACATCATTAATTCTTGTACTCCGTTCTTCAATAAACACTTTATCTAGATCCATGTATTCTAGAATGCATTTCATAAAATCATAGCTAGGGTATACTGTAAGCATTATCCCATGATCTAGGTGGTTGAAAGTATACTGTATCATGTCAGCATATAGTTTATAGATATGCCTACTTCTAACACTGTACTTAGAGGATACATAAGTAGCAATAACGAGTACACGATTCTCTATAGGGAATACTGGTCCATAGACATCCTCTACATCAATATACTCTATAGGCTTATCAATACCAAGAACATCACTATAGTAGCTTGGATCGGGTAGTGTACCAGAAAACAATATAATAGAACTAGCTTTATCAAATACTGGTTTAACAATTATGGATTGATCTATTGGTTTAGATACTATATATCTTAGATCGTTTTGTTGATATATGAATGGCTCATAACGGCTATAGAGACTCCATACAAGATAAGCTATTGGTAGACAATAGACACGTATACTTACCACATCTCTATAGCCATACTCCTTTACTTTATGAATACGTATATCATCCACTAGATCAAACCATGTATCTGGAGTTCCAAGAAGGTTTCTTAGAAAATCTTTATCAACATGCCTAAGCCTCTTATCAACACTAGCTTTATCTATAAAATCAAGTAGATGGTAAAGCCTATCTATTAATAGAGTTGATTGTGGAGAATACTTCCTGATCTCATTAATAGACCTTTCAATCCTTATTCTAGAAACTCTTTGTTCAACAATATCAGCTATACTGAGTAGACTATGTGCTTCATCAACAGCAACTACATAGTTGGATATCTCTTCTTCAGAGAAGAATGCTTCACGTATAGATGGATTTAATACATAGGGGTATGTTAGAATTATTATGTTAGATAATGGTAGTAGTTTTTTAAGAGAATAGAATGGGCAATAACCTCTCTTAGAAAGCTCTCTAACGATCTTGAATGGGTTTTGGAGCCTCTCTATAAACTTATAGACACTCTCTACATCTAGTTCTTCAGTGTTAACATAGTATGGACACATCTTTGTCTTACGTAGTATTCTACAATTCTCCCAGAAATCATGTATGTCTATAGAGCCTCCTCTTAGTAATGGACACATAGCTTTCTTAGAGTATAGGAATACTGGTTTAAGACCAATCTTTAGAGACTCAATAAGTGGTTGTACAAGCTCGTTGCGTGTACGTACAAGGTATAGTGTATTTGGAGAACCAGCTAGCTTTACTCCATAGAGAACTGCTACTGTTTTACCAAAACCAGTTGGTGCTTCAATACATAAACAACCACCACTAGATATAGTATTAGCTACCTTCTCTGCAACACTTATCTGACCAGTACGGGGCTTACTGTATGGAAACAACTCTAGACTAGCCAGCCTCCCTACTCCAGTATAGGAATAGCTATGTACGTCTTATTAATACTACTAGTTTCTCTATACCAATAACCTACTACACTTTAAATAGACTATGTCAACTCCTACCCTCTAAGAATATAATGAATAGCTACTAGGTTTTGGACATTACTGCATTATATAGATATACGTCTCCCACTCATTAATCCTATCAAAGCTCTTATATAATAAAGCATATGTGATAAACAGACTAGCCCATTATATAAATGTTTATCCATTGTTAGTAGCATAAACTATATCTATTACAGCCTTCTCTTAAACAAGCAATTACTAGGGAATAAACATGTCTATATTATTACATATACTTGTTAGTAAAATCTACTATCCTAAAGCTGGAAAACACTAGCTGATCACTACTACACTAGGTTCTCTTCTAAGATCACCGTGGAAGTCTAGGATGTATATCATGTTGAATTCTTTATCAAGATTAAGTAATTCTACATTTTCACGTATAAAGTTGAGATCACCCTCATATATCCTACCATAAGATAACACTCCTATTCTCTCTTCTCTACTAACACCTTGAGAAAATAGTTCATTAAGGTATATACGTAGTTGTTGAGGTCCCTGTATATTCTTACTCATAATCTTGATCTCACCTAGTAAGAGTATATCATTTACATAGTATATATCTGGTCTAAATCCATGATCGATAACATAGTCAGAACATGGGACAATGTTTCCTAGTAAATACTCTCTATTTACTAGATATTCGATAGTCTTCTTAACTATAAGGTCGTGTTTCTTCTTAAGGTTCTTGATCCTACGGTCTTCAATATACTCCTTTACAGTACTATATAATGGATTCTTGTATACACTAATAGGCTTACTTACATACATCCTACATATACTCTTTAAAGGACAAACACTACAATGAGACAACTCTACCTCCTTTAAACAAATACCAAGTATTTGGGGTCTCGATAATACAAAGTCGTATTTTATAGGGTCACATGGGTTAGCTTCTTAAAAATATTAGTTAAGTAATACATAGAAAGTCTACTAATCTCTATTTCTCTTTTACAACAAAATACTCTACCAACTACACGGCTAATCTCTCTACCTAATGGTATATAGAGCCTCTCCTTATTAAGAGAAGGCCATAAACCAAGATCAGGGTATTCGTCACGCACCATCCATCGTAGAAATAGGTTTATTCTCTTTAAAGGAGAGGTTGAATGTGGTTTAGGTAGAAAGTTTTTCTTAGCCATTCTCTCCCAAGTACTATTTGGTATTAACCCTCTTATCCTATACTCATATAGTCTTCTCCAGATAATGTTATTCAACTCTAAGTCATATTCAACACTATTCCTTATCCTCCTCTCAAGATCATTATCATAAACTATTCTTAAAAGCCATGGAAAAACCTCACCTTGTGGGTCAAGATTGTGGAAATAACCTAGATCCTTGTTAATTAGGGAAACCATTGAATTCCATATAGCTGGATCAGTTAACTCACTTAATTTCACCTTCTTCTCTAAGAGAAGCTCAATTAATCTTCTAAACCTACTTATTATCAATGGGACACGCATTCTAAAGTCATACATTGCTGATACAAAAGCTATTGCTTCAACATCAACTCTATTACAGCTAGGTATTCTTTCCTTAAAATAATATGGTATACTTAACATTGAAGTACTTAAGTACTTGTCTTTTAAAAACTCGTAGAGATGATCAAGTTTAGCCCTAGCATCTTCCACATCTAACCCCTGAGCTTTACCAGGGTTCTTCAGGGATTTATCCATAACGTTGTCTAGGTATACTGAAAAATAGCATCTATTGTTGCAGATGTAATTGTTCTAGTGTTCTATAGGGAACTAGTTTTATATTGTTGTGGTGTAGTATAGATTCTATGAGATTGGGGTGTAGGGGTTTGTCTATTGAGAGGTATTTGAGGAATGTTTTTACTATAGTTTTCTAGAGAACATTATTCCTAGAGATATAGAGTATTCTACAGATAAAGAGATTAGAGTTGTTATTGGTCCACGTAGAGCTGGTAAGACGCATTTCCTATACTATATTATAGATAATTTGTTGAAGAAGGGTTTTGATAGGGGAGAGATATAGTTTATATAGATTTCGAGGATCCCAGATTAGCTGGGTTTAAAAGCAGTGATATTGGTGTATTTCTAAAGATTATTAATGAGTATTTTAGTAAGAGACCATTATTGTTCCTAGATGAAATACAGTGTATTAGTGATTGGAGTGGTTTTCTAAGAGCACTATATAGTAGAGGTTTTAGGTTATTTGTGACAGGTTCTTCCTCAAAACTATTGTCTAGAGAGACAGCTAGTGGATTACGTGGTAGGTGTAAGACTATACTAGTTCTACCATTCTCATTTAGAGAGTATCTTAGAGTAAAGAATGTAGATGTACTTGTAGAGAGTTATCTTAGTGAATCACTTATAAGAAATTATTTAAGAGAGTACTTATTGAATGGTGGTTATCCACGTGTAGTTTTATCTAACGATGTATCGTTACTTAAGGAATATATGGATACGATATTCTATAGAGACATTATTGAGAGATATAAAGTTAGAGACACTATATCTTTAAGAATATTTCTAAGAACAATACTATCAACACTAGGACTAACATTCTCTATAAACAAGGTATATAAGGAATTTAAATCACTTGGATTAAGAAAGAGTAAGAAGACTATAATAAGGTATCTTAGATACTTTATAGAATCCATGTTCATAATACCTGTTAAGGAAATAGGTAAAGCATTAGAGCCTATTAAACAACCTATAAAGATCTATCCAATAGATACTGGTTTTCTAAACTATACACCACATAGGAGAGAGCTTTCAACAAGGCTTGAGAGTATAGTTGCTATAGAACTCTACCATAGATATGGTAGCTCAATATATTATTGGAGAGACTATAGTGGTAGAGAAGTAGACTTTGTAGTAACAAACAAGTTTAACACAATAGAGCTTATACAAGTGACTTATGAGCTTAGAATAGATGATAAAAAATAGTATGAGAGAGAAGTTAAGAGCTTAGCTAGGGCATCTAAACAATTGGGTTGTAAAAGTTTACTTATACTAACATAGGATCAAGAGGATCTTATTAGAGAAGATAGTATTGTAATAAAGGTCAAACCATTATGGAAATGGTTGCTTAACCTATAGTATCACTAGGTAATAAATATAAAATTAACATTAACCACACTCTAGTTTTTAATCAACAATCTTTGTTAGAGTAGTAATCTCTAGTAAAGAGAGGTTGTTAGAGATGATCGTGGCAATACCTATAATGAATCAATCCACTTATACCCGGCATCATGGAGTTATTATATAGGGCTGTTATATGGTCTTGGTATTTGTCATAATTTGTTTGACACATATGATGCAGTCTAGTCTACGGCTTTAGACAATGCTTGTAGTGGTCAAACCTTTTATGTGTACATAGCTTTACTAGATTTATGGTGACTAGCTATGTATAGATGTATTCTAGTAATGTTTGTTACATTCATAGTGTTCTCATTACTACAATCTCTACCAGCTATAGCTAAGCCCTACTATAATAGTATAAATATAATAATGGATATCACACCAGTAGCTACTAGTGAAAACGGCTACCTAGTTATAGAGTATAGTGGTGTCTCCAATAAGATTTACCAGATCTATATACCAAGTGATTATGCTATACCAGTTCTTAAGTTCATAGTTGTACTACCAGTTGGTGCTCAGTTATTTAATGTAGAAGTAAGCTATGGTTGTAGAGAGGATATTATACTAGATAAGCCTTTAATGAAACTGCCTGGGTTAAAGCCTTTAATACAGGATATTAGAGAGTCCGTATTGGATCAAAGTAATGGTTCAACTATTTTTAGAAACACTTTTACATGGTATAAGATGTTTATATGGAGAGGGGTTCCTTATATAGTATTAATGGTTAACCCTACTATAGTTGATGGTGAGAAACTAGTTGTTTATAAAAGAGTATCTATAGAGATCGAATATACTATAGAGAGGATTTACCAACCATACTCTCTATTAACACATAATATACTATCATCAATAGCCTACTATGTAGAACCTAGCTGGATATCACATAGTGTATTAGAGAATAGTGAAACCATGCTATTAATAATAACACGTCCAATGTTCCTTAGTGTTTTAGAAGACTATATAGAGTTACGTAGACACCAAGGATTCCATGTAGTTGTAAAGACTGTTGAAGATATTGTTGATAGTGGTGTTAGTGGTAGGGACATACCTGAGAAGATAAGAAACTATATCTACAATCTATACCAGGAAACGAGTGGAGCGTTAAAGTATCTATTGATCATAGGTGATGTTAGTGGTGATACAGGCTATCCAAATGGCCCGGATAATATAGGTGAGCTTGAGCCATGGGAGGTTCCTACAAGATACTTCTATAACCCTGATGGAACAGAGGATTACAGCCATACCGGCCCATATACACCTAGTGACTGGTACTATGTTACACTAGATACAGACTGGGATGGTGATGGAGACGGGATCTATGGTGAGGATGATGATGGTGAGGACTGGGCTCCTGAACTACCAGTTGGTAGACTACCGTTCAGGTCTGTTGGTGAATTGAAGAGCTATCTAGATGCTATAGTCCGTTATAATAGAAGCTTTATAGCTAAATGGTTCTTAACTGGAGCAATAGTCTTCTACTTTAACCAAGACGGGTGGGGTGATTGGGGTATACAGGGTGATACTAGTTCTGAGGCATTATGGAATACGCTAAGCAGTTCAGAATCTCTAATGTATACAAAACCAGTTAGACTCTATGAACACTATCCTGTAATGACGGTTGTTGATGAACCAAGTGATTTGAATGGAAACTTGTCAATAGGGAACATGGTCGATACACTATATAGTGAAGAACCAGATATAACTACATGGTTTTCACATGGATGGCCCCATATAGCTTGGAGAGTACTATGGAGTAGTGATGATGGAGATGGTGTTCCAGAAAGTGATACAGAACTTTATAGAAGACCATTTCTTACAACACCCAATTTAACAGATAGCTACGGCTATGTAGCTGGAGTAGTTCTTGCTATGAGTTGTTTAACAGCTGCTTACGATGCTAACGATGATCTTATGGGCTTATTCGGCATGCCTGATCTAGACTGTCTTGGCGAGAAGTTTGTGAAAACAACTAGTCTATGGTATATTGGATGGGATCGTGTTACATTTGACTGGCTATACTCTTGGAGTGAACAAGTTAATCCAGAATACTGGGCTCTTAGTAGTGGCTTCATATATCGTACACTAAAGTACTTATTAAGTGATAGTTCATCAACAAAGTATGATATAGGGTATTCTATAGTATCAGCTAAGACATGGCTTGGTTCACCATATATGTGGGAGTCTGATAAAAAGGTTTGGTGGGCTTCAACACTACTAGGCGATCCATCTCAACTTATAGGACACACTAATACAGAGATTACACTCTATAATAATACAGACATAACACTAGTTATTGGTGAGAAACTAGAACTACTAGTAAGACTAGACGATCCCTATAACAATCCCCTACCTGGAGAAACAGTAAGGCTAATACTCCTCAATACTAGTGAAGTAGTTTATGAAACAGCAACTAATGATGAAGGATATGCACTACTAGAATGGACTCCATTAGAGGAGGGCTTATATGAACTAGTAATAGAGCATCCAATGACAGAACATACTATGCCGTATACAAGTGATCATATACACGTACATGTAATAGCTAATAAGTTATCCATATACCCGGGAAAAGGCCCTTCAAAACTATGGGTTACTGTCTCTGGAGGAGGGTTTACGCCTAATTCTAGAGTAGAGATATACTTTAACAATATACTTGTTAGTGAAACAGTTAGTGATGATAGTGGATGGATTAAGACATGTATACAAGTACCAGTTCTTGAACCTGGAAACTATACTATAGAAGCAATTGACATAAATGGTGTTAAGGGTAAAGGATACTATAACATAACAATTCCAGTAGTTAAGTTGTCAAGTACTAATATAAGTGTTGGTTCAGTAGTAAATGTTGAAGCAAACATGTTAGGTGAGACACAATACTATCTAATACTAGTAGACAATATAGTAGTGCAACACGTACTAACAAATAGTTCTGGAGGCTTCAATACATCTATAATAATACCTACTCTAAAGGAGGGTGCTCATAGATTAAGGCTAGTACAGAATACTATAGTTTATTCACAAATAGCTCCTATACGATATGAAGAGATTGTTTCTATAGACTTTATAGTGTATAATGGAGTTGTTTTAGAGAGTGAATTACTGGAAGTTAGGAAAGAACTGTTACAGTTAATAAATAGTCTAGAACACACTATGGATAAGACATTTAATGAAATAAACTATACAATAGACTTGTTAAACCATTCAATAACAGTTATCAACAACTATCTAGAAAGACTAGATAACAATATCACATCTATTAATAAGACGTTAAGGAGCTATATTAATGAACTATACACTCTAGTAAATAATATATTTGATAGACTAGACCATATAGACAACGCAATCACTTTTATAGAAGAGAATATTTCAACACTAGAGTATGGTTTAGATGAACTAGAGGTTAGTGTAGAGAGTGGTTTTAGAGAACTAAATAGTTCTATAAAGCAATTGATTAAAGATTTAGGTGAACTATACACTACAATAGACTATATTGAAGATAATGTAGAGGATCTAAACATTTCACTACTAGATAGAATTCATAATGCTAAAGAGTATATTAGAAAAGTTAATGAAAGTCTTACAGACTTGTATATGATGATTAATAGTAGTGTGTCTAGTTTACTTAAAAATACTAACAAGCTTGATAATAGAGTAGACTATGTAAGTAGTAGAGTAGATCGTGTTGAAGAGAATGTATCAACCATTATGGATAAAATAGTTAGTCTTAGAGAAGACCTAGATAAACGTGTAGGAGGTTTAGAGTCTGAATTAAGTGTTAGTAAAAGCAATGTTTCTAGTGTTGCTAAAGAAGTTGATGATTTGAAACAACAAGTTCAAACACTATATAGTATGTTGTTAGTAGCTATGGTGGTAGTTGCTATATGTATAGGTTTAGCATTATATGGTTTATTTAAGAAATAGTTTTATTAATAATTTTTATAAAGCTACTATATATTATCCCTTAATGGTTGGCAATATCTTTTCAATAGCTTTCCTCCAACCTATAGATCCTTTCTCTCTAACTACTATAAGATCTTCTCTACCTATCTTAGCTATAATATCCCTATTAGCTCCAAGTAGTATTGGTATGTGTGATTTCTTAAGTAATGGTATATCGTTGTATCCATCTCCAATACCTATAGCTATTGTTTTACCACACTCTCTCCTATATAGATCTAGTAGTTTTTCAACAGCAACTCCTTTGTCATATCTACTAGAGACCATGTATATTCTCTCACCACTAGTAGATACTGTTAAACCAGTCTCTTCTACATCACAGGCAATCCTATCAACAACTTCTCTACTGGATGCTATAAACCCAATACTATACTCACGTTCAAGTGCAAGAATAGCTTCTATTCTAGACAACCCAGTTATCTCCATAAAATCTTCTGGAGACATATCTAGAGTTGTCTTAATACACTCTCTATACCTTTCTAATACAATACCTACTCTCTCAAAAACAAGGTCTATAGGTAAACCAATCTCAAGTACATAGTATCCACGATAAACTTTGTTATAGAATGGATTTCTAAAATAGCCTCTAGGAATGTATATTGCTCCACCATTCTCAACAATAAACGGATGATATAGCTCTAAACGACTACGATAAAGCTCTTGTTCAAGCCTTGTTTTAGAAGAACAGAAAACAACTGGTATACCATACTCTTTAAGTTTCTCAATAACTGGCAATACCTCTTCATAAGAATAAGTATCTGGGTCAAGGAGTGAGCCATCAAGATCTGTTACAACAATATACTTAACCATAAACACCACCACTATAATGC
>CAYZRH010000042.1:0-21672 GCA_964480805.1 uncultured Desulfurococcaceae archaeon | reverse complement strand
CCTATCAAGTATTTAGAAGTGATTAAAAATATTTAAATATATCGCTAGATCTGAAACAGCCTTTATAGCGGTTCCAGTGGGTTAGGTATTGTTGGAGCTTCTAGGCTATGTTCTAGATTATTGGAGGTTTTAACTACATTAAACAAGGTTGTTAAGCTTGATTATCCTAGCGTTAGAGATGCTGTTTATGGGTTGTTTGATAGTGTTTCAGCTAGTAGTCTTGCTGGTGTTGTTGATTCTCTTAGTAGTGTTGTTGGTTTGTTTAGAGAGGTTCTTGGTCTCTATAATGTGGTTGAGAAGTATAGGAGTGTTTTTGAGGAAGAATTAGGTGTTGATCTTGGGTTTAAACGTTATAGTGTATTATCTAGTGTTGATGAGGTTAGAGAGTTTATTGATTTCTCTAAGAGTGTTGTTGAGGAGTATAGTAGTGTGTATAAGAGTGTTTTAAAAGCTAGAGAATCTGGTGTAAAACTAGGTGTTGTAAAGTCTTGTCTAGAGCAGTTGTCTAGTAGAGGAGATGTTGCTGGGGATATAGTGTATTGTCTAGACTTTGTTGGTAGAGAGCCTGTTTTTGAAGCTAGTCTGCAGAGTAGTCGTGTGCCATTGGGTGTTTGGTGTAAAGTTGTTGTTGATATTGTTAATAAGGAGCGTGTTCCATTAGAGATTGTTGATGCTGGATTATCACATGGTTTTGAGGTTAAGCGTTCTATTGGTTGTAAGTGTAGTGGTGGAGGTAGCTGTAGTGTTGTATTATATGTTAAGGCTTTAGAATCTGGCATCCTACCTACAGACCTTGTTGTAAAGGCTAAGGTTTTAGACCGTGTTTTTGAGAAGAGTGTTCCTATAGAGTTTATTGTTGAGTCTAAGAGAGCTGTTGTTGAACCTAGTTTTGGGAAGCCTCTATATCCTAAACCAGTTTCTACTATTGTAGGAGAACTACCTCATACTGGTAGACTATATAGTGTTTTACTAGAGGGTTTAGTAGACTATGTTATTAGTGGTGAAGGCTACAGTGTTTCATGGAGGAAGAGCTATACTAGTGGATGGGTTTTTGAGGGTAGTATGGATTGTATTAAGCTTGGTTGTGGTGGTTGGGGTTGTAGCTACTTGTGTAGAGGTGTTTTTGGTGAAGTTGTTTTTAAGGTTCCTAAAGGGTTTGAACACGTTATTGAAGGTGGTAGTGTAGTTGTATCTACTGGTTCAACAAGACTCTATAACCGTATAAGAGAGTTGTCTGAAACACTTATGGCTCTAGAACACCCTGGTGTAATAAAGCTTATAGGTTATGGGAGGAGGCTTCCAGTACTTGTATATGAGTATGCTAACCAGGGTACACTAGCATACCAGCTAGATCATGGATGGAGCCCTGGTTTTGAAGAAGTTGTTTTAGCTGGTTTACAAGTTTGTGATGCTCTACGCTATATTCATAGCCGTGGACTGGTTCATGGAGATATTAAGTCTGGTAACGTGTTTGTTAAGAATGGTGTTGTTAAGGTTGGTGATTTCTCTAGTCTTACAAAATTGTTGTCTAGAACAAGCCGTTATAGTAGAATGACAAGTTGTACACCAGGCTATTGTGCTCCAGAGCAGGTCTATCGTGACGTTAAGGTTGAAGCTAGGAGACGTGGTGTAGAAAACCGTGTTGACGTATACCAAACCGCTAACCTATTGATTGAACTCCTTGGTTTAGAGACTATTGACGGTAGTGAAGTAGATGAAGCCGAACTAGACACTCATCTAGAACCTATAGAGAATAGTGTATTGAGAGAGTTATTGAAACAAATGCTACAGCCAGAGCCATGGAAGAGACCTAGTATAGAAGAGGTTGAGAAAACACTATATAGGATATATAAGAGACTTATAGAAAAATGACATTATAACCACACTCCATTCTCTAAACACGTTACACTCTAGACAGCGATCTTGATACTATGTATAGCTGTGGAGTAGTGTTATTTTTTACCCCACTACAATAGATGGTAATTTACTAGGGATGTTCTATGTTTATCATAGATAGAGTATATACCAGCTAGTCTCCATCAGCATTAGTAGAAAAACTATAGCTATAAGCTATTACTGGTTGTTTAGGAAACTATTTAACTGTTTAGGGTAGCTGCTTTTATCACCTTTTATATACTATGTCTATAATTGGGTGGAGGAGAACAGAGAGTGATAGTGTTTTGAGGAGGGTTCTTACTTAGTGGTGGATTGTGTTGGGTAGAGAAGTAGAGTTTATGATACAGTTTTGGGATAAGATGAAGCGCTATCTTGAGAGATACAGTGTTGACGGCTATAGACTGGTTGTTAAAGAACCTGGTTCTATAGAGTTTATGGGTAAAATACCTGATATAGTAGTTGTTGATTCTAAAGGAATACCACGGCTAGTAATAGAGGTTAAGAGAAAGGTTGAAGGGAGGGCTCTTGAAGAGCTTTTAAACCCCCTGGGGCCTATACCCATAGCTCAAGCTATTTGTTATGCAGCTCTTGCAGCTAGAGAGTATGGTCTTGAGAAAACACCTTTATTTGCTACTGCTAATAGAGATGCTATTATATTGTTTAAAGGTATTAATAGAACCGTTCTCGACAAGATAGTTGATGTAGATGTTTGTCTTGAGTCTAAGAGGAGTTATAGAGACTGGGTTAAAGCATTAAAACCTAGTGGTCTAGAGATCTTGTTTAAAGACTATATAGTTGATAGGATTGAGCATCCTTTGAGTGATTATAGTTTAAAGAAGTTGCTTGAATATGTTGGTAAATGGATTACTAGATCACCTATTTCGCCAACAGTATTCTATAGAGTATTTGTAGATCAGCTTAGAGGGCTTATAGAGAGTCTACACGAGATTGTTAGAGATGCTGTTAAGTCAAGGATTCTAAGTGATAGAGAATACTTTATAAAACTATTTATAAAAGCAAGAGAAGCTGGCTACCCCTACGGTCTTTTTAGTAGGGGTTTACTTGAGCTAAAATGTTCTAGCAAGTCTAGAATAATCTGTGAGTATATTAAAGAGTATATAGAGGAGGAACTCTGTAGGATAGATGAGCTGTCTCCTGAGAAAGCTTTTGAGATAATGTCTAATATATCTAGGAGGCTTGTAGATAGCTTTTGTCTAGAAGCTAGAAGGCTTAGAGGTCTAGATACATCTTCTATACCAGTATGTGGTAGAGGGTTAAGAGTAGGGGATATACTGTCTTTTGATAATCTTACTAAAATGATGGTTTATGTGTTAGCTAATAAGATACTAGCATATAAGATACTTGAGCTCCACTATGGAGAACACATTCCATTGTTAAAGCCTATACATTATGGGAGTACTGTAGAGATTAGTGGTAGAGTGTTTATTATAAGGTCTCCAAGTGATCTAAAGGAGTTTCTAGACTATTTATTCAATTATGCTTCAGCTAGACTTGAACAAATACTTGGTATAAAGGATTTCTCACCAATATTTAAGACAGGGCTTTATGATGAGATAATATTTAGTGGTATAGATTCTATTAATAGAGTCAGTGTTATTATAGACCTTATTGATGGTCTAAAGCATGAGTTAAAGTATCTACCTGGTGTTATAGGCTATGTATACGAGGGATTACTACCACCTAGAGAGAGACACCAGCTTGGACAATTCTATACACCACCAACAATAGCTAGATTGATCACTAAGTGGGCTATTAGATCTGGTCGTGATAGAGTCCTTGATGCTGGGTGTGGTTCTGGTACTTTCCTTATAGAAGCTTATAAGAGGTTGTTGAAACAGAAGTTTAACAAAGACTATGATGCTGGAGCTTACCCGTCTTGTACTAAAGAGTATAATGAGCACCAAGAGGTATTGAACCAGCTCTATGGTGTTGATATTAATGCTTTTGCTTCTCTATTCACTAGTATACACTTAATGCTAATGGAGCCCCGTTGCCCTATATCAAGTCTTAATGTTGAGACTAGAGACTTTTTCACACTAGTAGCTGGTTCTAAAGCTTTTAATGAGACTGTAAGGGGTTTTGATGTTGTTATTGGTAATCCACCTTATACTAGATGGGTTGAAATACCGGTTGAGACTAGAGACTTGATTCTAAAGATGCTTGACAGCGAGATTAAGAGGTATGATCTAAGAGCTGATCTTAGGAGGGGTAGAGAGCCAGGTATCTATGTGTACTGGATTATGCATGCTTGTAAGAATCTCCTAAAACATGGTGGGAGGCTTGGTTTAATAGTATCGAATATGTGGTTGCAGACAGACTATGGTGTAGACTTTGGGAAGTTTCTCCTAGACAACTTTAGAGTAACTGCTTTAATCGATCTATCTTTTAGGTTGTTTAAAGCACTAGTTTCAACAGTGATTATCCTTGCTGAGAAAGAAGCTAGTATAGAGGCTCGTAACAGCAATATTGTAACACTAGTGAGGATACCACCTAGGATTAAGGGTGAAGAACTGGGTGTTGGTAGTGGTAGCAGGGTTTTGGAGAGTGTTTTAGAGTGTGTTGAGAATGCTATAAGAAGCGATGGATCCATGGATGTAGAGTATCTAGCTAGGTGTAGAGAAGAATATGGTATACAGTTTACACAAGTAAGACAAGGTGATATACCTAGAGATAAGAAGTGGATAAGCTTGTTCTTTAAAGATATAGGTGGTGTACTAGAGATTCTTGAGAATCATCCTCTCATAGTAAAACTTGGTGAATGGTTTGAGCCAAGCTATGGTAATGCATTATACCTATGCCTATCAAGCTGGAGTGCTGTTAGAGGAGTACGTAACCTTGGTGCTAAAGACTTCTTCTACTTTAGTAGAGAGAAGATTGATAGGTGGAGTAGGATGCTAGGAGGGTTTAGTGAATCTATAAACCAGTATCTAGTACCAGCTATTACAAGATCACAGTATATTAGGACATTCACATTCACTAGAGGGGATTGGAGGAGAATCGTGGAGAGCGGTAAGGATGCATACATGTTTGTATGCAGTAAACCCCTGGATAAGCTTCCACAAGTGATCCAGGAGTATATTGGGTGGGGAGAAACAGAGTGTAGGACTAGGATAAGACGCAGTAGGGGAGGAGGTAGAGTATGTAGTGAAGCAGAAGCATGTAAGGCAAGAGCTAGACAACCAACTATATTCAAAGGCTGGTATGATCTAGGAGGCTATATACCAACACCAGTAATGGCTATAAGACAGGCATTTTATCACCAACAGTTCTTCTATGCAGAGTTTCCTCTAGTAACTTATGATGCTATAATAGCGTTTATTCCAAAAGTAAGAGTTAGTATAAGAGAATGGATCTATGATCCAAGTATGTATAGTAGATACTTAACAGTTAGAGAAGATATAGAGTTAGATGAGATAGACGTTAAAGCATTACTAGCATATCTTAATTCAACATTTATCTGGCTATGGGTTGAAAAGACTGGTAGGAGAACTGGTGGTGGGATAATATCTCTTGAAGTCCAACAGACTAGAGAGCTACCACTACTTAATGTCAAGATGATAGGGAGAAATAGGATAGTAAGGCTTGCTCAATTATTTGATAAACTAGAGTTGAAAGCTAGACAGTTAATAGGGAGTAGTGTAAGTAAACTAGAGATGTTCAAGAACCTTAAACAAGAGCTTCAAGAAATAGATCGGGAGATAGCTGGGATACTAGACATAGATATTGATGTCAACAAGCTATGGAGCACAGCCTGGGAGATGATGGAGAGGAGAGTAAAGGGTGCTAGAGTCTTGGTAAGACCTGGTGTTAAAGTATCTATAGAAGTAGGTGATAAGAGAAGCAGAAGTAGGAGTAAGAGAAACAAAAGCTCTACAATAGCTAATATAGCACCTATTGACAAATGGTTTAAAATCCCTAGTAGTTAATGCTACTAAGTGTAAGCTAGGAAAAACCATTATAGATCAACTATTCTTTGTCTCTACTTCTCTAGTTATTGATTCTCTAACCTTGGTAACTGTATAAATAGGTTCTTAGACAAGAACACTATAAGGGTGTTAGAGTTGGCTCAAGAGGTTCTAGTTAGAGTTAGAGACCCCTCTCACTATGTTGGTGATGTTGAGAGTGAGGTTAGGCTTGCTTATGCTATAGATCTCTTTATAAGAGGAGTTGTTAGCGTTGAACGTGCAGCTGAACTTGCTGGGCTAAGCCTCTATGACTTCATTATAGAACTACGTAGAAGGAAGATAACAGTTTATCCATATAGTGATGAAGAGCTACGTGAGGAGCTAAAGCTTGGCTAGTAGGTGTATAGTAGTGGATTCTAGAGTAGGACTTTTAATTCCTAGAGATAAAACAGTTGTAGAAACACTCCATGATCCAACAGGTTTTATCTTCTAAGAAAGGACTATGGTAGAAACCTAAGGGTTAAAACTAGAGTGGTTAAAGCCTAGGAATAATGTGTTGAGAGCTATAGTATTGGATCTAGGAGGTAGTAGATTGGCTATATCCCTAGAGCTTTTAAGTCAACTACTTTGTTTCTATGCTTTCTAGCTACTGATTCTCTGGCTACTACTAGTGGTTTTATCTTGTAGCCTTCTAGCGTCTTTATTCTTGTGGCTTTCTCTACTAGGTTATCCATAATCCTCTCTACATCTAGATCATTTACACGGCTCCACTTAACTTCAATAACATAGGCTGTTTTCTCAAGATCATTTACTAGAGCTAGATCTATGTCTATGTCTTTATGTAGGATTCTACCTACTCTATTAAACTCCTTTACAACCCCCTTCTTTACTAAGAGTGGTATGAGATCATATACTATATCTTCAAATACCAATCCCATGTATTCATCAAGTTTCTTAGTAAAGACTCTATATACCATATCATGTTGTTCTGTCTCAATAAGCTCTCTAAGATCATCTATAATGCTATAGTGGAATCTAAGTAGGTAGTCAGATACTCTATAATACCCACGTTTACTCCACAGCGGTCTCTTATACTTTATAAAACCTATTCTCTCAAGTATATCAAGATAGCTTGTTAAGTGTGTCTTAGGTATGCTTGTATAGTCACTTATCTTACCAAGTGTGTCATAGCCTTTAGCTATAGCCTTTAGTATACGACTATATGTTGATGGGTTACGGAACTCTTCTCTAAGTAGGAAATCTACTTCATTATAGAGGATTGAGTGTTTAGTAAAGAAGAGACTAAATAGGTTATCATAAAGTGTTTTCTCTGGATCAAATAATCTTAGATAATAAGGTATACCACCTACAATACCATAGACCATAGTCCTCTCAATACATGTGTAATTAGGTAGAAAACAGCAGATATACCATGGCTTTAAAGGCTCTAGCTTAATCGTTCCAGTTCTACGTCCATATAATGGGCTTCCACCGCCAAGAACAGATCTCTCAACAACACCTACAAGACTACCACATACTATCAACAACATATTGGTATTTGGTAGTATATGGTCTACAAAATACTGAAGTTCACTAACAACAACTGGTGCAACACGCACCCAATAAGTAAACTCATCAATAACCACTAGCTCAACACCCTCTCTAACAACATCCTCTAACAATGCATCAAGACTCTCATACCTCTTACCACGGCCAAACCCTGGAACCAGTTGCTCAACAGCTCTAGCTAAACCACTAATATTATCCCTATGACTAGAAAGTCTAGCGAGATAATAAACACCCTTTCTACCACGTAGAAACTCTATCAACAACCTAGTCTTACCAACACGTCTACGACCATAAACAATAACAAACCCCGGTCTCTCATTCCAAAAACTATTGAGAACACTAAACTCATACTCTCTATCAACAAACAAACTCCTCAATGGTTACACCTAAAATATAATATTCTACATGTAACCTTATAACTTTTCAACAATCCATAACCCCATATATGTTGATGTATACCAGGTTTCTAGTCTAATACTATAACTTTAAAGATTAGAGACTATAAGTGGAGACAATATATTATCAACAGATACAGACTACATACTAGATCAAATAGGGAAATAAATAGCTGAGAAACCTATTACATAGTTTCATGTTATAACTAGGGTCTTGGAGAAGACCTGGTACTGAGGGAGTAGAGGAAGTGTTATATAAGCTATCCACTCTTTTCTTAAACACCAATACTATACTGCTTATTAGCATAGGACTACTGCATCATTATCTACAATCTCTTAACTATATTGTAGACATGGTTTTTAGTGGGACACTATATAGTTGTATAGTTGGTTATATTGTATCTTCTATAGTACGTGTTTCTTATATAGATGTGTTTCTATATGCTTATCTATAGTAGGTGTTGTATAGAGTGTCTAGACTTTTTATTGACTGTAGTTATCGTAGTGGTTTAGGTACTTGTTTCTATGATAGAGTCTATGAGGCTAGTGAGCTTACACGTCTCACGAGTATGTATAGGACAGTAGTTGTATATGGGCCACGGAATGTTGGTAAAAGTGAATTGGTTAAGTACTGGCTTAGAGGATTGAATAAACCAGTTATCATTGTTGATGCTAGGTTGCAACGTGTTGAGTCAATGTTTAGAGAAACATGTATACCTATGGAGTATACTAGTGTTTTTAAAGATACTGTGTCAAGTATAGTGGATAGTCTAGCTAGTTTAGGAGGTTTAGTTGATATAGTCTATAGTATTCTTAGACTGTTTAGACACTTGTTTTTTAGAGAGAAAGGTGTTGTATTGTTTATTGATGAGTATCATCTACTAGGCTCTTATAATAGAGGCTATGGAGAAGCTGTAAGGGATCTAGAGGCTATAGCTGGTCTGCTTGTTAAGGATAATCGGTTTAGAATGTTTAACCTTGTATTATCTGTTAGTGAGGGATTCCTTGTAGTAGGTAGTGTTAGGAGGAGGCTTCTAGGTTATTCTACATCGTATATGCTTGTAGAACCACTTGATAAGAAGCATTTTATAGAACTATATAACGAGTATGGTAGACTCCATGGATGCAGCATTGATGCTTATACAGTAATGGAGTTAACTGGTTGTCAACCAGGATATCTAGTTGAGTTATGTAGGTTGTCTAGAGAAGAACTAGTTAAATGGATTACTAGTAGACTCCATGACTTAAGTGAAACTGTTTACTCTCTAATAGATTGTCTAAAACTAGAGAGTTATAGAGAAACACTAAGCTATATTGTTAAGATATTGGAGGGTAGGTTGTCTAGTAGTGAGAAACCACTTGGGTATAGAATAGCAAGTTACCTTGTAGAAAACAATGTATTATATCCAGTGTTTAGAGAGACAGAAACACTATACAAACCAGTAATACCATTGTATAGGAAAGCACTAGAGTATAGCTGGGAGAACAATATAGACACATTACTGGACAAGAGAATAACCAGCTACATAATAGATAGCTTAAACAACTAATAGCCTGTATCTAACCTACGTAGATTAAGAGAAAAGTTATGGAGTATCCAAGAGTTCTCTACTAAAATAATCCATGTATACTATGTGTTAATGAACTAGAACTACATGCTATAGCTATAGGCTATGCTCTTATACTACATGCCTCTTTAACAGAGAATTGTGGAGTAGTTAGACTAACTGGTTTATCTATAGATGAGTTCAATGAGATACATATATGAGTTAGCATACAAGTGGTTAGGGGAGAATAATTATTTATACACTATTACCCTAGAATAATGCTAGGTGGATATATTGACTAGTACTGTTGATAAGAGTGTTGTTAAGAAGCTTGTTATGGAGCTTCTTGAGGAGGATGTTGAGTTTCGTTATGCTGTTGCTGCTAAGGTTGGGTTGCTTGAGATTTTACAAAAGCTTGAAGAACACGATAAGAAGTTTTATGAGATACTAAGTGAGCTAAGAGAACATAGGAAGATCTTGGAAAGACATGAGGCTGAGATTAAGAAGATTTGGGAAAAGCTTGAAGAACATGATCGAAAGTTTATTGAGATACTCAGTGAGCTTAGAGAGCATAGGAAGATTCTGGAGAGACATGAGGAGATACTGGAAAAGCATGGAGAGATGCTTGTTAGTCTTAAGAGGTATTCTGAGAGGCATGAGAAGGCTATTGGCTCTCTTGGTGAGACTCTTGGTGTCTTAGCTGAGACCATACTTGTTGATAAGGTTAAAGAGTATGTACTAGAAAATGCTAGAGTCTATGGTGAAGACGTTGTAAGTATTAGGCACAAGTATCGTGTTAATGAGGAGTACGAGATTGACTTGTATATAGAGACTAATAAGACAATCTACGTCATAGAGGTTAAGACTAAACCCTCAATCAAGCACGTTAAGAAGCTCTATAGAGTACGTGAGTACATAGAGTCTAGAGAGACTAGAAAGGTAAAACCAATACTAGTAACACTTAAAGCTAGATTATCTAAAGAAGTGGCAGAGGAAGCAGAGAAACACAATATAGAGCTTATACTATACTAAAACTGTCCTCACTAGAGTTTCTCCTTACTATAGAGAACCATTGTTGACAAAATACTATCATATCTCTATCAACTACATCTGTATGGGGTTCCTGGTGTAGTAGCTTATGAGGTGCTTGCTGGTGTTAAGCCGTTCTCTATAGATGATTATGAGAAGAGACTGTATATGGGTAGGAAGAAGCCTAAACCACTTAGAGAATATAATAAGGCTGTGCCTAGGGAGCTTGAGGATGTAATATTTACAGCATTAGAGTATGATCCTTATCAGAGACCTAGAGATGCTAGAGAGTTTAGAGACTTGTTGATAGAGGTTTATACACAGTACTTTCTAGAATAACGCTATAGCAGCACTCTATCTTGGATGCATAGCAGCTGTATTACTAGATACTAGTATTAATGCATCGTGGAGGCAGACTATATCACTAGCTAATCCCTTAATATCTTGTTCTGGAGCTTCATAGAGGTATCCATAGTTGCCTCTAATAAACTCCATTTTCTTAACAATAACTTCTAGTCTATCTACATTATCTAGATATCTCTGGAAAATAGCTTCATCACTAGCTTCATGGAATGCTAGGGTAGAGTGTAGTGTATAGTATATTTCATGGAGGTTAGCTAGTATATAGTATATTTCTTCATCATCTTCTCTTCTACCAATATCATTTATAATACTATTATATGTAGAAACTATATCGCTTAAGCTATCGCTAATGAATAGTGTGATGTATCTTAAACGAGTATAGTTTAATGGATAATCCTCTATAAGTTCTTCTAAAGATATATTATGTTCCCTAATAATATATAGTTCTTCAACAACATCATCCATATAGTATAGTAGATAGTCTAGTCTAGACATAGCCTCTGCCTTTAGCTTTCTTACAAGACTGTCACAACTACATTTACATACTTCTTCATATCTGTACTTGGATGTCATTAAGTAGTACATTAGGAGTGGTGTAGACATAGCTATTAGTAGCACTAGTAGTACCGCTAGTACTATATGTTTTGTACTAGTATTGTTTGAAGACATGCTGATCTCCTTGGATAGGCACTCTCTTATACAATATCCTCTTACTTGCACCAAGTTTTTATAGATAATAACTAGTTTAAGTACTTTATAGAATAGTATTTTGGAGGAGAGTTGTTATGCTTGTTTTTTACTGGAATGATGATGGCGGTTTTGAGAAATGGGTTAAGGTTGATGGAGAGTTCTTTATAAGCCGTCTTGACGAGGACTTTGTTAGACTTGTTGATAATCCACGTAGTATTGGTGTTTATATGTACTGGTTTAGGGATGGGAGTATAGTTGATATGGGTGTTGATAGTTCATGGGTTAGTAGGAAGCATCTTCTAGTGTCTAAGAGGGATGATGGTGTCTATATAAGGGATCATGGTGTTGAAGGTAAGGGTTCTACTAATGGAACCTACCTTAATGGTAAGAAGATTGATCCTAGTAGAGAGTATGTTGTTAAGCCAGGTGATAATATTAAGGTTGGTGGTGATTTAACGATACTTGTTGGTGTATTAGCTAGTGGTAATAAGCCTTTACTACTGATCAATCCTGGTAGAACTTTTTTACCAGAGAGTATTGTTGAAGCAGGTGTTGGTAAGGGTGTTGAAAGGATTAGGAAAGTTGTAGTTGAGGGTAGGGAGAGGCCTATTGTAGAGTCTAATGTGTCTTTTAAACCAGTTGATTATGAGACACCTGCTGGTGCACGTGTAGTTAATGATAGGTTTATAAAGTCTCTCTTATGGGGTAGTATAGAGTTGTATACAGCTATTGTATTAATTAATAAAGGACGTATAGAGGATGCTTATAGGAGAGTAAGGAATATAGTAAAGAATAATAGTTTTAGAGAAGCAGTTAGAAAGAGATGTAGTAGTGCTAGAGATCGGTTGGAAGAACTTGAGAGAGCACTAGTTATTGAAATAAGAGATAAGAGACTTACAAGGTTTATAGAAGACCTTGTAGAGGCTATAAGAACTGATCTAGAGTTAGAGAGTTTCTAAAACTATCTACACCAACAACGATCACTATTACTGCATTCTCCACTATACTGGTTAGAGTATCTAGTAAACTCTCCAGCACCAATAGCATCTACTTTCCAAACCCTCTCATCAACAACGATCTCTCCAGTCCAGTGTATGAATGCTCTACCCCATGAACAAACTCCATCACCATCCCACCATACACCACGATCCTTGATCCATTCTTCAGGCCAATAATTTACTACAACACCAGTAATGTTAATATATCCATTACTAAAGACTCCATATAGATAGAAAGTCTTTGGCTGCAACCCACCGTCATCAACTAGTGTAAAGTTTGTCACATCAACTACTATTCCCTGATTAAACAAGTTTATCCTTAACTGATGCTCCATACTATACCCATGACCCCATGGAGATGGGTTGCTAGAACTAGTTATCATTATATCAAGATCCTCCTGATAAACCACTATACATGAGAAAGCTAGTGGTAAACCTAGTTTATAGAATGTATGTTCAACACCATGTACACGGTGTGATGCACGATCAACTATGAATACTCCACAATAAACACGTTGTACTCCACCAATATAGACTCTAGCCTCCATACGACATACATCCCAAAAACCGCTCCATAAGTCAACACCTCTCTCTTTAGCATAAACTCCATGCACTATATAAGAACTATTCCACTCACCAAGCCACATAGGTGCTCCAATAGCTTCTGCTTTAATATCAAGCAATACCCTGTTATCAACAACATCTACTATACGGTGTATCCATGTACGGTTACTTGGTATATATGTTAGATACTCTAGATACCTACCAGATAAATCCTGTTCATAAACTGTTGGATAGCTATACTTCTCCCCACTATCATAGTATAATGGTCCAACAAACCTAATACTCTCTGGAATAACCCATCTACCATTAATATACACTCTTGGCCTAAAACCAGAAGCAGATGCTTCACGTGGTATTAGTGGTAGTCTTCCTTGATACATGAAAATATCCTCTGGATCCTCTTCATTATAACCTATAGCTATTAGTATAAAACAGCTAAGTTTCCACATAGGATCGTTTCTTGGATAAACTAGGTAGCCTTTACTAGATAGTGTAAATACTGTACCTAGTGGTACAAAATCCCATTCACTTGGAGCATGTTTTAGGTACAATGTATTATCTACTATACTATAGTCTATTTTTGGAAGTTCTGGTAAGAGCTCTACATGCTCTAGTTCATGAACTGCTTGTTCTAGTAAGCTATAAGCCTTCTCTCTATAACCATGGCTATAGTGGTAAGCTGCTGATAATACTAGATACTCAATATAGTATACATCATAACCCTTAAACTCTAGATCCTTTAAAACACTAGCAATTTCTCTAACCTTTCCATAGAAATCTACTGTATAGTTCATATCTACTGGTATACTAGTATATGGTAGAGGTGTAGCAGTCATATTTGATGTATATGGAGTTGTTGTAGTACTTGTTTCATACTCTGTCTCTAACAGAGTAGTTGATAATATATAGATTAATGAAATTATAAGAGCTATAGACAATACTATTGAAACAAGTTTCCACCTACCAGCTTCCACAACCCACCACCACTCTAGCTACCTGGTTTCATTTCTATTAAGGAACGCTTTGAAACAACCTCTTGAAATGTTTCTGAACATACATAAAGGACTATGTAGACTATTCAAACAATACATTCTAAAATACTGTTTATCAAAATATAAAGACTCTATAAAACTATTACAGTCCTATAAATATAGTTTAATTCATCCTAGATAGTCCTCTATAACTCTATAATGGATATATTCTTCTACCAAAACCATTCTTAGATACAGAATTGTCATAGATCTCTCTAATCTTAAACAAGTATGCTGGATAACTACTCCTCCTACCACTCCAATGGAATAGGTCATGAAGGCTGTTTAGATAAACTCTATATAGATCATCCTCTTTATCATGGATCTCTACACTACACCTTACTTCAAAACTTGTAGTTGGTGGTGTATAGAATAGTAGTGTAGCTTCTCTAGTAGCATTAATGTTAACCCAGCTATGCTTATAAGCCATCTCCAGTCCTCCAAGAACCATTGGATCCATATAGTCTAGTCTATAAAATTCTCTATACAATAAACACGAGATCTCCCTCATATCCCTTGGCCTATTCTCATAAGCATAGTATATTGCTTTCTCAACAAGATCTTCTAAATACTCCTCCTTAGGTATAAAACCAACCATTTTAACACTACCAGACAATCCAGCAGGACCATAAGTTATAACAACAGGCGTTGTCCTTGTAAAGTCTATAAGGTAATTCTCTAAACTAGCCCCTCCTACACAGATCTTTTTCAAAACCTCAACACGATCTAGGAAGAAATATTTATAGAAACTCTCTGGAATCAATATACTCAACACCTCTGAATATACACATCTTACTAAATACAATTACTACCTACTACATAATAAAGGGTAAGTAATAGTTTCTTCTTTATGGGTTTTTTAGGGTTTTTGTGGGTGTTTTTGTGTTCTTTTTGTTATGGTGTGTGTTGTGTATGATTGTCTGTTTAGTCCTTCTTTAACATTTATAATCTTTACTATGATAGTAACTATCTGGTTACCTCTACTGGGGGCTTATATGCCTCTGGTAGAGAGAAACCGTGATGAACCGCCCTACAGAGACCTACAATGACCTAGGACGGGAAACGGTACACTAGCAATAGGCTATAGTATTAGAGTTTCTATAATAAGGTACAAGATTAGTACTCTACATTCTTTAAAGAATAAGTGGGTATAGAGTTAGATTAGAGATAAGTAGCTCTATATAGATCCTTTATAGTGTATTCTTGTCCGAAACTCTTTCCTACGATACGGATACCAGTTCTTTATTGGACGGTAATAGCCTATTATACGACTCCATATCTCAACATTCTCTGAACCACACTTAGGGCATTCATGGACTGCTCCAACACCCTTCCATCCACACTTCCTACATATTGTTATAGCTGGTGTATAGCTCCAGTATACAAGGTCTGTACTATAGGTTAAGCGTTTAGTTAGTTTAGCTAGTGCCTCTGGATCAGGTTCTTCACCAAGAAATATATGCATCATAACACCACCAGTAAACAATCTCTGTAGTCTAGACTCAATCTCAATCCTTCTAGACAACTCTATATCAGTGTAGTAGGGTACAATACTACTACTATAGAACCCTACACCACTATGCATAACATACTCTTCTATACCAGGGTATTTGGATAAATCCTTAAGAGCAAGCTTAATAGCAGCTGTCTCACCAGGTACTTCCTCTACATTAAACGGGTTTCCAGTCTCAATACTCCACTCTCTAGCCTTACCAACAATGTATCTAAGAATCTTCTCCATAACCCCAACTGCTTCACTAAACCTCTCACTACATGGAAGAGTCCATAGCCTCGGCTCCTGCATCAATATAGCTACTGCTTCAGGTAATCCTATAACACCTATTGTTGAAAAGAATGGAGACTGCACTGGCTTAAATACTTCTGGAATATAAGTTAGAGGCATAAGGTATATACCTGGGTATTTCTGTGAAAGCTCTACATACCTCCTCCTCATCCACATAAGACCCTCCTTAACAACCTCTAGAACACTATCTAGTCTATCATAGAAAACACTATCCTCACCCCTAGACTCAAAAGCTATTCTTGGTAGATTAACTGTCACTACACCAATACTACCAGTTATATCTGGTAAAGCCCATACACCACCAGTCCTTATAGACTCAATAGACTTCATCAACCCTCCATGAACGTCTTCTAAAAACCTTCTATCTAAGACATACTTTTGTGAAGCACTCAATAGCTCGCCCAAGTACTTACGGTCAATGTTTATACGACAACACATTGAGAAACAAGCATCTGGGTCTACAACACGTGTGTTTAGCCAGTAGAAGCTACCGTGTATAGCTGTTGTCTGGAATACTGATTCAAAAACCTCTGGATCATCGTATAGTGTTTTAGAAGTTGCCATAATCGTTGGTATTGGGAATGTGAATGGAGCTCCAGACCCATCTCCCTCAAATAAGTTATCAGCTAGTGCTTTAAGAAAGAGCTTTGCTTCATTAATATAGTTGGCTAGTGGTTCAACAGTTTCTCCACTATATACTGCATGGTCTTCATAGAGCATCTTCTTTGGAGCATCAAGTGCTATGGTGAAGTTAGTGAATGGTGTCTGCATACCTATACGGGATGGGAAGTTTAGATTGAATAGTAGCCTCTGTATTTCTTGTTTAACATCTCTATAGCTTAGACAGTCTCTACGTATAAATGGTCCAGCATATAGTTCTACAGAGTTTAGTGATTGTGCTCCAGAGAAGTATTGTTGCATAGATGATAGATAGTTCATTACATGGTCTATGAATGAGTTAAAGTGTTTAGCTGGTTTAGAGTATACTGTTGGTGTATACAAACCCTTTACAAGGAAACGCTGTATACTGTGTCCACAACAGTATGGTACAAAGAGGCTGTGTGGTAGTTTATGTACATATATGTATCCTTCAACATGAGCTCTATAAACACGTTCTGGTAGAAGCCTAGACACTATATAGTTCATAGACTTCTCCATAACATAGTTGAATAAACCAGTTGGACTAAGATACTTGTTAGCATTATCATAGACATCCTCTACACTAGACAAATAGTCTCTAACAACACCTTCTATAAAATCACCTACACTCAACTAAACCACTCTCCACCACTTCTTAACAATAGTTTTAACATGTAATAACTCTTCTACAATAGAAGCTACTCTAACAACCTCTTCATAGTCTGGGTTACAATACCTACTAGCCCATCCACGATCACGTGGGTTGGTTAAAGGTGGACCCATAAGTGGGTTAACAATACAATACATCCTCTTAAACTTTCTAAAAACACTAGATAGATCGCTTAAAACATCTCTAATATACTTAATAGTCAATTCTCTAGCAACAGGTATACGTAGTTCAAACAATACATCATAGCTACTCAGCACCTCTAGAGACTCAGTAAACAAACTCCAATACCTACTAGACTCATCTCCTAAACCACTAAGTATGTTAAAAGGTGTCTTAAGATCAGATGCAACATGATCGATAAGGTTCTCTTTAAGTAAAGCATCTAGCCTATCTGGAAATGTAAGATTGCTATCAAGACTATTAGATACACCATATTCTCTAGATCTATAGAACAGCTCTCTCAACCCACTATACTGTATTAACGGCTCACCACCAGTCACATGGAGATAGTCTATAAGCTTTCTAGAAACAAGTAGTTCCTCTAAAACACTATCTATAGAAACACTTTTACAAACATCTAGATCACCCTCAGCTATCACCCAGTTATGACAGAATGGGCATTTTAGATTACATCCACAAAACCATACTGTAAAAGTGACTGCTCCATATACATCAACTAATGATAAACTCTTATAACCAGCAATAACTATATCCATTTAAAACCATCCCCCTCTAACCAATAGCTATGTTTTAAGAGGGAAATATACTAGAACACTTAATACATAACATACTGTATTTAAAAAAGAGTATGTGGTGTCAACGTCTTCTTTTAGATATAATAACCATTGCTAACACTATAGCTACTTGTTTAATTAGGTTAGATAGGATTTAATGACTATGCAGTCTTCACTAACACAAGGGTTTATTATATTAATAGCAGTTATACCTATTTACTAGTCTATAACTATAGTACACTTGGAGAGTATTATATGAAAATAGTGGGTAGCCTATACTTACTAATACTATTGGTTGTTATGGAGACCAGCTCTTTTATAGCATATAATGGCTTTGTAGAACATATTTATTCTACAAATGTATCTGAGTTTAAAGTAGCTATATTTTATTATGGATGGCTTAATACTTCTAACATACTTGATTATAGGTTTGACATACTCGTTTTTAGTGGTTCTAGAGAGATTATGGAGAACCAGTATAGTGTTGTTATGGAGGCTATGGAGCGTGGTGTTGAAGCTTATGCATATATACATGATGGTGATGAACCAGTTGGATTAGGCTCTAGTTTTAAACAAATGGTTGTTGATAACGATACTGGCTCTATAGATGATCGTGTTAGCTATTGGAAACAATACATAATGGGTGTTATTGGAGAATATAGTGGATTGGTTAATGGAGTATTTCTTGATGAGTGTGATCCAGGCTATTTTGGTACAACAGATCCGGGTAACATCTACCTACAGTATTTTACAAGTTGTTTAGAGGAGATTGTAGATTATGCTTATAGTATTGGTTTAAAAGTATTTATTAATGGTGTACGTGCTTATGCTGGCTATGGAGACTATTATTTATGGGAAGACTTTGTAGCAGTATACGATTATGATAGTGGAGAGTATACTATTGATCAAGGGTTCTTTAATACATATAGTAACAACCCCTATGAATGGGTTAATGGAATGGCTAAGTATAGTTATTTAAGAGATCATGGGTTGCTCAATAAGACTATAGCACTTAGTTTTTCAAACACTTCAACAATAAGTTATGCAGAATACGGTTACTATATGGCTAGAATACTTGGTCTAGGGGGCTGGAGTTTCTCACCAATAGACATATATGCAGGTGGAGAACCAGTTACAATAGCTAATGTGTATGAGATTGGGCTAGCGTTAACAGAGCCGTTTATAGATACTAGTAGCTCAAACGCTTCTAGACTATTTACTAGTGGCTGGGTTATAGTAGACTTGGATGACATGTTTTTAGAGAAGCCTTTTAACTATATAGTCTATAGACTAGATTGTATACCAGATGAGTATGTTCTAGAGTATCCATTAGCCTCTGGCGATTATACAGTTATAAACTCTTATGGATACAATATGTCTATAGAGTATCTATATATATTCATTAATACATCATGGAGTGTTGAACCATCTAATGGTGTTCTACACGTATACCTAGACTATGATGGAGACTATTCTACAGGCTATGTTAGTGGTTATGGTTCAGATTATCTTGTTGAAGTATATAGTGATGGCTCTGGATCAATATACAACTATACTGGTAGTGGTTTTGACTGGAGTTGGAGCTTTTTAACCAATATACCATTGTCTATGAAGTATAGTAGTGATTACCTTGTCTTTGAACTATCTATACCATCTAAGTTTATAGAATATAATGTATCTAGATTCCAAGTAGCTACAGTTGTTTCATGGAGTGATGACGCTTCTCTAGAATCTAGTGTTGTTATAGATAGTTTCTATACACCACCACCAACAATCTATGACAACCCACTAGACTATACAAAATACTACTCTATAATAGTTGATATGGAGTTGTCTAGTGACTATTTATTATTTATAGCTAATGCTTCTACAAGAGATCTTGTTGAATATAGAGTCTATACACCATTTACTGTAGTAGCTAGTGTTTATAAGAATGGTAGTTGTCTACAAGAGTTTTTTGAACCAAACTTTACGTGTGAAGGATACTATGTTACAGTATATAGTAACTATAGTGTAGTTTTTGTTAGAGTCTGTCATAACAGTACTCTATTCATAGTTATTAATGGCTCTACACCACCACCTATAAGTGAGTCTAGCTATATAGTGTATATAGCTATAGTCCTTGTAGTAATATGGTTTATATATATTGTTTATAGAATTTATAAGGTGTTTGCATGAGAGTGTCTAGAGAGAAAGCATTTTATTCAATACTAACTAGTTTTCCTAGATAATATTTTCTCTCAGCACGTAGTACTGCTTCAACCTTATCTTTAGAAACACCTGTTGTTTTTACAATATACTCTATAAGGGGTTCTGGTATTTCATTATATTCTCCACTATCCATAACTAATCACTATGTAGGCTATGTGTATGTGAAGATTAAAATATTGTAGGTTTGACATTTTATGTCAAGATCGCTTTGGCTTTGCTCCAAGATATTTTTGTCTAAAAGCTCTTCTACCTCCAGGCTCTATCTCCATTACTGATATAGATGCTTTTATTAGTGGAGTTCCAAGTACTGCTCTACTATAGTTGTTGCATTTTACACCATGTTCTACAATATCTATTAGTTTAAGGTTTCTTAGAAGCCTTAACCTCTCAATAGTACTCCTCCTACTCCAACCCATATACTTCATAATATCTTCTATAGATACTCTATCACTAATACTGCATATGTAGTCTAGTAGTTTCAACAACCTATTAGATAGTTTTGTTATACCAGATAGTATGTAGTATAGGTCTTTATAGATTAGTGGTTTACCTCCAATCAATAAGTCTAGTATGTAGTCACAGCCCAGGCGGTTTAAAACACATGTTATTGCTAACAACAACTCCTTATCATCAACATTAACCATAACATACCATGGCTCACTAGTATTCTCTAAAACATCTCTAAAACACATATAGATTATAGAGTAGTATTCATAGAAATCAAGTATCTTCTCACAATCCAGATGGTATACATAGTAACAACAGTTACGTGGAAACTCATAGTCATCACGATATAGTTGTGGATAACTATACCTAGTAATATAGAACAAATAAACACCACCACTACAGCCAAAACGCCTAACAACACGATAAACCTGCTCACCAAAAACTTCAACACCAACAACCACAACCAAACAAAAACACACCCCCACATACAAAAATATAGTACTAACAAAAATAAACATTAACACCAAACCATTTAGTGAGATCTAGGAAAACATATATACAACAAAACAGCATAAAAACAAAAAACACAAAATCAATGAAAACAGTCAAAAACAAAAGCAATAAAACAGCAAAGCACCAAACCAATTGGTGATTAATAGAAAAGCTTAAAAACACACCAACCAAGATCCCCCTCCATCACCATGAGAAATCTGATTAGATCAGCGATGAAACCATTAAAAACACCAAAAAACTTTTAAACAACTAAAACAATAACAATACCTAGTAGCAACAATAAAGAATTGAAAGGCTCCAAACCACTAAGCATAACCCTCAAATCAGTCAATAACTTCGTAGCAACAATAAAGAATTGAAAGATATTCTTATGTCTACCATACCTTAACAGTCTATTAAATCTTGGTAGCAACAATAAAGAATTGAAAGAGGATGATGCCGACACGATATCTATCGATATGACTAAGGTAGTAGCAACAATAAAGAATTGAAAGGCCCCAGAAATCCCACCAGTCAGGTGGGCTACCTATCTGGAATGTAGCAACAATAAAGAATTGAAAGTGCTACTAAATAGCGATTCCACCTGAATGTCTTTAAGGCACTAGTAGCAACAATAAAGAATTGAAAGTTTACAATAGTAAAAGTG
>CAYZRH010000041.1:0-22006 GCA_964480805.1 uncultured Desulfurococcaceae archaeon | reverse complement strand
ATACACTAATTACTGCATAATCATTTTAAACCAGTATAGCTTTAAGTTTATATATTTCTAACTATAAGTTTTACATAGTGATACAGATGGTTAAACTTAGGATAAAGGTTGGTGCTAAAGGGCAGATAGTTATACCCAAGATCTTGAGAGAAGCCTATGGAATTAAAGAGAATGGATATGTAATTATTGAACCAAAGGATAATGTCTTGCTAATTAGGAGAATTGAGAACCCAGAGAAGATTCTTGAATGGATTAGAGAAAGGAGAAAGCATATTGGAGGTAAAGAAGCTAGACTTGGAGACCTTATTAAAGCTAGTTTAGAGGAGGAATTTAATGAAGATATTTATTGATGCAAATCTACTAATCTATTTAAACACTAGAATGCCGGATCAAGAGGCTAGACTTGTTGAAGATTTTTGGCTAGATCTTGTTTTAAACCATATACTATTTACTAATGTACTAGTATTAGATGAGCTGATATATGTATCTAGAAAGAGGTATGGAGTACCAGTAAGAGATACAATAGAGTTTATAGATAATGTAGTAATACCATATACAGATATACTATCAATTGGTTTAAACGAGTATATTAGAGCTAAAGAAATAATGAATAAACACGGTCTTAAACCTTCAGATTCTATACATGCTGCAACAATAATAAACTATGGATTACAAGCAATAGCCTCTGAAGACACGGATTTTGATAAAGTAGGGATAAAGAGACTATGGATTACAAGAACATGAAGGATCCTATCTAAGAACACAAACATATCTAACAGAACAATAACTCTACCTAATATATCAAATCTAACTACTAGTACCTCTATTAACTATACTAGCAATAACTTCTTCTTAAAATAACTAGCTTACATAAACAATATGGATAGTACAAAAACGCTAAAAACTCTACTCATGTTTTAACGATATTACTGGAGATCAAGTTAGATGCTATAAGATGATTGTAGTTATGCTTATAGCTCATCTTTACATTACTTAGAATAGAGTTCTTAATACACTAAATCATAACACTTGTTTTATATTATTCTACAACCAAAATGCTAATCTACTCTACATACCTCCTTTGCCCATCTTAGACCCAGTCTTGTTAAACCATATGATCTACGTTTACCACGTCTTTTCTCCCATACAAACCCTTCATTCACTAATTGTTTTAAAGCCTGACGTAAGACTCTTAGATTAGTTTCTCTTATTCAGTAATGTATTAGTCTTTTAAGAATATACTCTTCTAGATAGTGTGTTAATATGGAACTCTCACTCCTAATATAAAGTCCACAAATAATAGCCTTCTTATGGGATTCTGTAGGTTTTCTACTCACTATTACCAGTCACAAATCTAAATAATATGGATATTAAGAATAAGATTTTATCTAAATATCAATATTTACAGTAATTTATAAAAGCTGCTCCTATTTATGAATGCTACAGTATATTTTTATATACTAGTGAAACTGTATAGTCTCCTAGATATAAGTGGTTTAGGTATGGGATTGTGAAGTCCTTTAAGTTTGCTGGTCTTTCTTTTCTTCTTGGATTGTCTCATGTTAGGGTTAAGAAGGTTAGGGTGAGGGATAGAGAGTATTTTCAGTATGTGATCTATCTCCCTAAGGAGTTGGCTAAGAAGTTGTATAGAGAAGCGGGTGTTGAAGAGGATGCTTCCCTACATGTAGTCTTGTTGATAACACCAGCTAAGTGGTATTATCTTATAAATTGGAGTGAGTTCTTAAAACATGAACTAAATGGAGTGTTCAAGGAGATACTTGTAGAACTAGAAACATTAGGACTACTACCAGTAAAGAGGGAGACAAGTGTATTAATTGAGGTAGATGAAGATGAGTTGAAGAAAATAGGTTTAGGTACAAACTAGTGACAATTAAGGAATTAAGGAAGCATTTAGTAAAACAGTAACACGAGTCTACAAATAAATCATCAATAACTATAGTAAACTAGACAGTCTATACTATCACAACTACTTATATTCTACTAAGACCATTTAGACATGACTTATGAATTACCCTGTATCTTAGTCCATCCAGATAGTTGATCCCATCTATAGATCTCTAGTGGTTTATGCCATGCTATTATGTATGGTGGTTCATGTTTTTCTCTAGATACCTTACCTATGATACTATATGGTATATCGTATAGCTCTAGATCCTTTACCAGATCGTCTACACGGTTGCTGTCAACAACTAGTACTACACCATATTCTTCACCACCATTAAATACACGTTTCACTATACACTCTATATCGTCTCTACAGTATTCTCTAAGACTGCTATGGTGTTTTGGTAGATTATCGATCACTATAGATACCTTGGAGCTACGGGCTATAGTGTATAGTGTATACCCTAGTCCATCACTAACATCCATGGATGCGTGTATAGTCTTTGAATAACTAGATATAATGTATGCTAGTCTAGTCAATACGGTTGGTCTACGAGTACAATCAACAACCCATTCCAGTCTAGAAGCCTCCTCAACACCATCAAATACTACAACACCCATACAACCATATAAACCAGTAGCTATAACAGTATCACCAGGTCTAGCACCACTTCTTGATGGAGGATAAGCTGATGATGTAAAACCTATACACGCTATACTAGCCCATGGCTTATCCGATAAATTAGTATCACCACCTAGAAGTCTACACCTATACTCTCTACAAGCATCCAATACACCACTGTATAGTTCATCAATAACATCTAAACCCCAATCTCTAGGAACACCTATAGACAACATTAAACCATATGGAAACCCGCCTTTAGAAACAATATCACTAACAATACTAGATACAAGACACCACCCAACATCACTAAGGCTTCTCCATGGAAGCATAGCTGACTCTAGAGAATAACCATCTATAGAAAAAAGTATTCTCTGAGCATGAACAAGTATGTCACGAGCATCATCTCCAACACCAAGCCTCTCTCCAAAAACAGGTTTACTAACATACTTTAGTATATGTTCTACAATCTCCTCCTCACTAAACAAGAGAGAACACCTAGTTATGTACAACTAGTCTCCAACCCATAATCCATGATAGAGTCTCTAGTGAACTAGCAACACCCTCACTCCATGGAATGAATACATGGTGGTTTCCAACAGCACTCTCTATAAACCTATAGCCACCACTAGAACCCATGTCGACTACTAGTTGTGTTCTACAGAAACCCTCTTCCAAATACCCAGATCCCTTGTTTAAAGACTTGTATACATGGAGTTCACGATAGTCTAGTGAAAGCCTTAGAGCTAATAGTTTATCAAAAGCTATACTACATGCTACTGCATACGGGTAGCTTGTCTCAAAATGTGTCATTAAGTAAGCTTTTCTACAAAGCTTTGGAGCTATTGTGCAGTGAGCAAACCTTACATATCCTTCACTAGTTAATCCACTAGGATTAGCTATCCACCCTGGATAACCAGTTAGTTGTTGTGATAAAACTAGGAGAGTGAGACTGTAGAAGTCGTTTTCACAAGCACACGGTATACCCTCATTATTAAGCATAGCTACAGCAATACACGGTGTTACATGATACTTTACTACAAATGGGAAACAATCAATAGAAGCAGCATTACAATTATACTCCTCTAAAACCCTCTTTAAACCAGTGTAAACCCGCAATGCATCATATAGTGTACCCCTATCAGCACTACTGAAATCTATTTGTTTAGAGAAAACACTATACAATCCATCAATCATGTCGGAAACATCCCTGCCCCAACCAACCCTCCTGATTTCTTCAAAAGATACCGGTTCAACAGAAGCACCAATAGCTTCCATAAACACTCTAGCTTTCTCACTCAATCTACCATCAACATTAACTTCTAGAACCCTCAAGTTCCTTAGATAATCTCTAGCTTCAACACCACTATATAATGGTTTAAACAGTTTACAGAAATCCTTTAATTCGTCTACATATAGTAGTCTAGCACTTAAACCCCTCTCTCTAATCCATGCTCTAGCAGATAACGAGCTAGCAAGACTATTATGTCTACTATGAGCTACAAGTACAACAGGCTTTCTAGACTTAACAGCTATCTCTCTAGCAACCCAGCTAGTACCACCAGTTAAGTGAACCAACACTATAATATCATACGCACTATAGTCTATACTAGGAGCCTCTCTAGACACAATATCATATAGTTCAACATCTCTATACTCTCTAACACAATCCTCTATAAACCCATATAGTCTACTACAGTAGTCTACACCATGCAACATACTAGCAAGAGGTATTACAAGAACCTTCAACACAACCACCATCTCTCTAAAGAATAATCTAGGCTATACCTTATAATACTCTATCTACCTATTCTAGTTTTAGTCCTAGCATAGCGTTTAGAAAGATCGGTGATGGGTATGGAGGCTAAAGTATTGTTGGTAAACGGTTCTCCAAGAAGGTATGGAGGATGTTATAAACTACTCATAGCATGTCTCCATGGAGTACGTGATGCAGGTGGTTATGGAGAGATCATACACCTCTACGACTACAATATAAAGCCTTGTATTGGATGCGTATCTGACGACCAGAGGGTCTGTAGATACCCGTGTATAATAGACGATGATGACTTTAACAAACTTGGTGAGAAGATGCTGGAGTCACATGGACTAGTATTTGCAACACCAGTATACTGGTATGGTGTTAGTGGTGTTCTTAAGAATCTCTTAGATAGGATGACTAGTATGGAGAACATGATCGTGCATGAGGGTAGGAGTCTTCTTGATGGAAAGATTGCTGGATTTATAGCTGTTGGTAATGATACTGGTTCATTAATGGCTATAGCTTATATGATGAGTGTTCTTAATAGTATGGGTTTCCACATACCTCCATGGGCTCTAGCCTACCATAATAGTTTAGATGATGTCGTTAGTAATAGAGATGCAATACTGGATGCGTATAATATAGGGTTTAACGTAGTTGTTAGTATAGATAAGCTGTCTAGTATAGGTAAGTGGTATAGGGTTGAAGTAGATGTTGATAGAATAGTTAGAGATATTATTGAAAAAAGTAGTATAGAATATAAAAGACAGTATAGGTGTAGAGCAAAAATGCTATATAAAGAAGGTGTATAATTGATTGGCGTAAGGGATATGCTATGTTAGTAAGTAGGAGCTTAGCTAAAGTATTAGCTTTAGGATTTCTGGTAGTAGTTATGGTTCTACAGTTATCTATAGTTAGTAGTGGAGAGTATAAAGTTATTGGTAGAGATACTATATCAGATATATTAAAAGACAAGCTATACAGTAGAGGTATACATATTGCTGAATCAATACCAAGTTCTATAAGAGTATTGCCAGACATACCTAATGCTAAATTCCATATAGTATATACTAGAGACTATGGTGAAACATACGTGCTATTCTTTAATGAGATAAAGTTATCTGATAATATAAGAGTTTCAACTAATGATATAAGTGGTCCATCATATGGTAATTTAGACCTACTTGTTGATAAAGTATTTGGAGAGTTTTATACTAATATACTAAACCACTTCTACGCACTACTAGGCTCTATGAAGAATGGTGTTGAACCAAATACCTATGATCATCTTAGAGTACCTGGTTTAAAAGAACTTGATGTACCAACTAACTACTATAGAGCTAGAGAAATAATTGATCCAGCACTATCTCTAGTATTGGTTGGATTCTATGATGCCGGTAGTAACAAGACTTATGGACCGCTAATAATATATTATATTGCTTTTGAAACAAGAGCTACACTTGAAAGTGGTCTACCAGCACGTGTACTACTTGTCTACACACTAGTCTACGATCCAGTACATATACTATATAAGAATGAATATACTGTAGGCTATGTAACACATGTAATACTTGGTAAGACAGGCTTTGGTTCAATAATATCTTTTATGAACGCTCTAGCAGTCTATGGTGGATTAGGAGTATTTGCTACAGTACTATCAATTGTTGTAAAACCAAGTGAGCATGAGAAGTATGCTGGCCTTGTTATAGGATATTTTGCTCTACAAGCATTATCCATATTCATAGCAGTACGTATAATGGGTATTAGTATGCAGAGTGCATTAGAAGCAGCTATACAGCTTGGACACTGGCTCCATATACTAGCATTCCTATGGTTTCCAGCCTACCTACTAGCCTCCTACTACTATGGTATAAGCTATTTAACAATAACTAGTGTTGAAGAGACTAGTGTAAGACAGTTAATTGGTTTAGCAGTATCTATGATGATCGCTATCATACTATTGTTTATAACAATAGCTATACCCGACCGTGTACTTATAGCATTAACAGCTTATCTAGGCTATAACGCTCTATTCATATTCATGATACTACTATCTGGACTTATAGCATTTGTTGGTATACAATTAGGCTTACTATCAGCTAGGATGCGTTTTATTAGAACAGTGTTAACTAGAGTATAGTTAGCTTCTACAATACCTTTTAACAATTTCATCTATAATCCTAGAAGTACTATACAAGTCTTTATCAATTCTCTCACTCAACCTCTTAACAACAACACCTTCTAAACCACGTCTACTAAGCTCTCTAGACAACACCTCCTCACTAAACCTTTGGTCTGGACCAAGCAATATAATATCTGGTTTAATATCTAAGACAGGCTTAAGATAATCCCTCTTATCACCAAGAACAACTCTATAAACATACCTTATACTCTCCAATACATCACGTCTCTGACCCTCTGGAACAACAGGCTTCCTACCCTTAAACCTTATAACACTAGAGTCACGAGCTACAACTACATATACCCTCCCAATTCTCCATGCTTCACGTAAGTAGTGTATATGGCCAGGATGGAGTATCTCAAAACAGCCTGCAACCAGAACCTTTGGTCTACTAAGAAGCTTTTCAAGAGACTCCCATTCAACATCCTCTAAACCAAGATATCGTAGACTATCAACTAGTCCTTCAGCATATGCTATACATGCTAGAGCTGTAAACAAATCCTTTCTCTCAACAAGATAGTATTCAGCGTCTTTAGCATAGAGTTCTACTGCTTCAAACAATTTTGGATACTTTTTATCAACACCCTTCTCTCTAAGCTTATCAAGAACAAGGTAGACGTTATCTATATAAGCTCTAACTCTATCATAGCTACTAATGCTATCCATTGCCCAGCCCTCTATAAAGACTAGTTAGTCTATGTAGTGATTTAAACTAGTTGACTAAATAGCCAGAGATCATATATAGTAGCTGGTAGAACCGTTTACAAACAATCAATGTTTTATATGAGAATACTATATAATCAGATATTTAATAGGATAAACATAGGGTGGGTTAATGGATCGCACTAGATCTAGGATAGTGGTAGCACTAGACCCCCCAGTTGGTGTTAGAGATAGTCTTTCATGGGGTTTACGCATCATTAATGCTACAAAAGATCTTGTTGCCGGCTATGAAGTTGGTTTACCAATGCTTATAAAAGCTGGAGGTATTAATGGTCTAGCCCGTCTTATTAATGAAATGGATGGTGCAGAGCTTAGGATAGCTGATTTAAAGCTTGCTGATATAAGTGATATGATGATTATGTCTGTTGCTGAACTAGTTGATATAGGCTTTAACGCTTTTACAGCACATGCGTTTATAGGCTATACTGGTGCTTTACGTGAGCTATCCGATTACCTTTTAAGAAGAAATGCTTTGCTCATAGGTATTGTGTCTATGAGCCAGCGTGGTGGTATAGAGTTTTTTGACCCATTGCTTAATAAATTGACAACTATAGCTTTGAAAGCTGATGCATGGGGTTTAATAGCTCCAGCTACACGTCCATGGGTTATACGTAGTCTAAGAAGATACCTGGACTCAATGGGTATGAGGTATGTAAGGATACTAGCTCCAGGTGTTGGTGTACAAGGTGGGCGTGTTGGTGAAGCACTGGGTAGTGGAGCTGATTATGAGATTATTGGTAGGCTTGTGACTAGAGACCCTGATCCTAGGGGTAAGGTTGTAGAAATTAATAAAATTCATAGAAGTGTATTAGAGAGTAGGGAAGGATATACTTAGTATGGTTTAGAACCTATGACATGTAGTGATGGATGTCGTGAACCTTAGTACACTACTTAAAATACTTGATAAGATAGGCACTACATGTATTATAGCTGAACTAGTAACTATTCTATCAATACTATTTGTTGGTGAACTAATTACATACTCGTTAGTGGAGGCTATTACCCATCTTTTTGTAAAGACAATATTTATAGTAATAATACTTATTGGAGTGCGTATATGTTATAAACATGCTAAACACTTTATACAATGGAGGCTTGTATCATATGCTATAGTATCTATGGCCCTTATAATGCTTATAAGCATGTTAAAGTATTCATATCAGTATCCATACATAATATCATTTATGGTACTTTTTACTTATAGACTGTGTTTCATAATAGCACAACTATTGTTCCTAGTAGGTTTATGGAGTTTTATATTTACCTATATGGGTACAAGAAAAGCTAGAGAAGGTATTGTATTTAAAGAAGCAATAATTGTCTTCACCATATTCACTCTAGGCATTATGATATTCTTTACTGTAAACATGTTAGTTATACAACATGGTTTAAGACAGGATATTATAGATAAACTAGCTACAATAGTATATGCTGCTGGTGTTATACAGTCAATAATCTTTATACATAGATTCCTATACCTTACTAAAGCATCATTAATAAGAATATATTCAGCACTAGCGTTACTGATATCAACAATGTTTCTAACAATAGACTATGTATACGCACTAAAGTATTTGTTTGAGGAAACAGGTATGCATGAACTAATCGATTTAACACTTACAATACTAGGATTTATCATAGCGATCGTGTCTATACTGCTCCTATCAGGACTAGATCTTATAACAAGGATTATATTTAAACAAGTAAGGTTATTAAAAACACCTACTACACAATCTAGTAGAGAATTTAGACAACCACAAATATTCCTTATAGAATACTATCGTGAAGACCCATCACTATCTCTAGATGCTATAAGACTTACTATAAACACTTTTATAAAGATATATAGTGATATAGAACATGTCTTTATAGTTAGTTATCAGGGAAGCCCGTTTTATGAATACTTACTAGAGATCTCTAGATCTAATAAACTAGATACAACAACAGTATTTATTGTAAAGGGTGTTGGACTACCAAGATTTGATAAAAAACTAGGAGCATATGTATCAGTATTTGATGGTAATCACTTAAAAATAATATATGATGATAGAGCTAAGAATAAGAAGACACTTATAATATTTGACAACTTTACACACTATATAATGCTATATGGTGTTGAACGTGTATATTCAACCATAAATGTATTCTTATCGAGAATGAAGCAAAGAGATATTGTCATAATGTTGTTTAACCCAGAAGCACATACTAGTAAAGAAAAAGCCTATGTAAGATCTCTTACTAGAAACATACTATCAATAGGTTTCTAAAACTTGTATACTATATAGTCTACAACTGTTGTTTTATAGAATCTATTCCCTTAATAGCTAATGCTATAACCTCTAGTAGTCCAAGAAGTTTTCTTGGAGAATCAGTCTTATAAGCTATAGTATATGCGTCAATACGTTCAATACCTGGCAGTGCTTCAAGTATATCAGCATATAGTGGGTCTCTAAGTTCAAACAATGCCTCTAAAGGCTTATCAAACAATAGTAGTTTAAGCTCTCTCCTACGAACACGCTGTACTGCTATATAGACACCACGACGTAGACTCTCAATAGAGTCTTCTAAACTAGGGTATTCAGCAGAGTATCTACTAAGGCCAGTCTTTAAACTAATAAATACACTCCACGGAGTATGCGTACGCACTTGCTCCTCTAGTCTAGAATCACCAGCAACTAGTGCAACTGGTACACCGAGCTCACCAGCTACTAATGCATTTAGTAAATACTCACTAGCCTGTACACCATTAACTATTATCTTATGGAACGCTCTACCACTATAGGTATGGTCTAGGAACCCTTTAAGAGTGCCAGCACCACAGTGATAACCAATCATAAATAGTGCATGAAAGCTCTCATCAAGACCAGTTAACATAGAATATGGACGTGGAAACCCCTGTATTAATGAAACCCCACGTGGTAGTTCTAGGTAGTCAATATTAGTCATGGATCCATGGCTATCAGCTATAACAACTGTTTCAAAACCATTATCTAGTAGAGTATTAGCAACCACTTTAACAAACTTATTAACAATATCAACACCACGTCTATACTGAGGAGATCTTGGAGACAACATAGTTATGGAAGATATACCTGGCAGTCCTTCAAAATCAACACTAACATAGGCCTTCATACTAAACACCCTCTATACAACGCTATTGTTGTATTAGAAATAAAGGGTTAATAAGAATAAGCTATTATATACACTAAATAGACACCATCTATATACTCTCTAATAGATAATTTCTAAACCTCCTAACAATATTTCTAATAACACTCCTACTCCTAGACTTAACTATTAATAAATCCCCATAATCTTCTAAAACAACTCTACTACCATAATCTCTCAAAACACTATCCTTTATACACTTTCTTAAAAATACTACATAGTATCCACTAGGATCCCTTTGACCCACTAGATCCCTCATTATTCTCAACCTCTCTACTAATCTCTCTATAATACTTAACAACTCTATCAAGATCATCTCTAGTAACAGTCTTTCTAGTAAACCTTGCTTTTTCATAAACTCTAACTAATAGACCATATAATCTATAAACTCTATCGCCAAAAACCCTCTTAACCCTCTCACCATAATCACGGTGTGTCTCCCAAGACCTTCTATAACCCAGTCTCTTTTCAAGAATAGATAAAGTCTTTATAAACCATAGTATAACTAGGTGTCTCAAACCTATACTATATGTTTTAGAGTAACTACCACTAAGTACACTAGCCTCACCTAAACCCATAGCACCTTTCTTAACAACTCTAGACTTTCTGGAAACTGGTTCACGTGCTTTCAACAATATGAGTATTATAAAAGCTATAGCTGTATTTAATATAGTTAATGGAATCAGTATGTTTGGTGAAACACTTAAACCACTAGTGATATTTATAGGTGTAGTAGTCTTTGTTGGAGTATAGGTTTTTTCTTGAGGAAACACTTGTTCTTCTATAAACCAGCAGTCAAGCATCCATGGATAATATATCTTTATAGGATCTTGGAATCCTCTAACACTACTAGTAGATAGTATTAACTTCTTTAACCTATCATGAATACCTGGGTAATACCTACTCTTTAAAACATTATAGAAATCTAGTACAAGACACGATGGGCCAGTGCAATCTATAATATTTAGACTACACCATGTAATGGGTTGTGCACCACCGTAAGGTATACCTTTTGGAGCAAGAAAGTATGCAAACACTTCTCTATTACTATAACTTAGTTCATAAACTATAGACTTCCTCCACTTAAAAACGTCTCTAGACTCTATAGAGTCGCTTATAACATTATAGGAGTATGTAAATAAAACTCCTACCTTCTTTGAAAGCTCATCTAAAAACATAACATTATCGTATGTAGTATTATATGAATGCTTACCTCTAAGAACTTGTCTAGATATAAGCATGGGCCAGTGGTAAAACGTTTCTATACAAGCATAGTATACTCCATATATAGTCCCATCAATAAAGACTCTATACAATCTATCAACACTACTAACTGGCAAATACTCTGTTATAGTAAACCAGTAATCTCTATTCTTAAAAACATAGTTTACAAGATATGGGTTAAACCCTAAACGACTAGCTAGCGTATATGCTATAATAGATGCTTTCTTAGAATTAACAAACCCTATTAATGGCTGTGAATCAGTATCATTAATACTATTATCAATAAGTAACATGTCGTATAGGAGAAGCTTACCAATAAGAACTTTAGCAACACGCAAGTCTATACTAGTTAAGTTAAAATCACTATATCTTAACAAAGTATTAGAAGGATCTAGGGCACCAAGATCTATTAGAGAATCTATTAAAGGAATAATTATCTTATCAACAAAGTCTATAGGCTTTATATGGATAGGTGTATTTACAATTATCCATACAGGAGTCTTATTAAGAACATTCATAGTTCTTAAGTCTATAACATATGATATTTGTTTTAAGCCAGCAATGTCTGGTTCAATATACAATACTATACCCAATATTCTATTATATTTCCTACAATAAAGTAGATACTCATATAAAACAGTATTATTATAAAAAAACCTATGATAGGGGAAAGATAGATCACATGTTTCTATAAAATGTTCTAGTCTAGTATATACACCTAACTTGAAAGACTTCTCAAGAGCTTTAGAAATAGGTTCTGGAATTCTAGATATACTAGAGGAGTAAGTATAGGGTATGCTATAGTTTATTAAAACTATGAAAACCAATAATATAGCTATAGAGAATTTATAGACCCTATATAGTATGCCTTTATCCATAAGCTTATTCTTCCTCCAAGACACTAGTATATACATAGTCTCTTATAAGAACAAAGCCTAAGACAAATATAATTAGGCTAACAAGTAATACTATAAGTGAAACCATAACATCTGTTATAGTCTCTGTATAACCTAATAGTCTAATAGAATAGTCTATATAGTATAGGCTAATAACAAGTAGTGCTAAACCTATAATGAGGGGTATAGCTCTCCTAGGCTTTACCCACCTCAACCTACATCATCACCTAACTCTAGATCACATATGTTATTATATACCATATTATTAAACCAACTACTATAGATATAAATGGATGTACAAGTTCTCTAACCCCTCTTCTATAAATAAAAACTCTATGTATAAATAATATAATACCATGAATTAATGGTAGAGATATAAACAAGTTAACAATAGTGTACACTATAAAATACGCTCTCCCTAACATAAGTGAGTCAGTAAAGTATTTTTCAATAATATTACATGTAGCCATGGTATTCAATAATACTGAGAAAACTATGGAAAACAGTATAAATAATACTTTTAAAACTCTAAACTCAGTAAACCCTGGATACATAGTTGGCTTCCTAGATCTCCTTACTTCTCTAACATATTCTCTAATACTATCTTTTACACTCCTATCTCTAGATAGAGTCTTAATAGTAACTAGTTCTTCTACATAGCTTTGAATACTTGTTAACAGCCTATAGAAGCCTATTATAAAGACAATTGCTAATGGAGTTAATGTTATATAATATGTTCTAGGCTTTAGATATAGTGGAGACAATGCTTCATCAACAATACAGAGTGTTCTATAAACAAGACCTACAAAGTATAAAGACATTACTATACTAGAGATAATGAGTAAGAATATAGAATACTTTACTAATCCTTCCCTCCCCCTATACTCACCAACTACTTTCTTAACAATCATTTGCTTTACCATAAACTCTCTAAAGTAAGTGTTTTTAATATATAATATTACTACTATAGATAATACATAGTATATTGTAGCAAATAGTATTAATAAATACATATCTCTAAACAATCTAGATAGAGAAAATGGTGTTGAAATAGATAGTATAGTATGTATTACTATAAACTTCTTATCACTAAGAACAATATAGAGTATTGTAAGTGTTATGGAGATTAGAGAAGCTGTTATACATAAAATGTATATTGGAGTACTATAGAGTAGAGAGATAATAGTTGATAGAGAAAAGCCTAAGACTATAGAGGTAATTAATATAGGTATTATAGACAACCTATTATCCATAGTATCTCCTCAACAACTCTATATAACCTACAATTTCAAGAATAGTCTTGTAAGGAGTTGTATGTACAACTTTAAATCCATGGCTTTTTAGAACACCCTTTATATCTTCAAAAACCTTTCTATCAAAACTATGATATACTCTATAAACCCTCTCCATAGGCTCTGCAAGCTCTCTTCTACCAACACTCACTAAGTGTTTCCTAATAGTCTCACTAGCAAATAATATAGGATCTGGCAGTATATATATTAGTTCATGGCCTCTTCTAAGAAGGTTCCTTGTATTAACTGCTATATTCTCACTAAACAATAAATTGTTGTTGAAATCAGCTAGTATAATAACTATTGTCTTATCCCTTCTAACATATCTATACAGGTCATCTATAACTTCATCAACTACATCATGAAACCTTAGCTTCTCAATCCACGGTATATCAGCTAGTATCTTCCTAACAACATATACATGTCCATAGCCTCTACCATAGCCTGAGAAATATTTTGTTGGACGAGATGTTGTAATAACATAGCCTAATGCAAAATTGTCTCCACGAAAAGCTAGGTAGTTAGCTAGTGTAGATGTTATGCGTGAAAGGTATTCAAACTCTGTAGTACCACGTACACCACGGTATAGACTAGGAGTTATGATCATGTAGAATAGTATGTTTAAGAAAGCCTCTCTCTCAAACTCCTTCACCATAACCTCACGTGTACGAGCAGTAGCTTTCCAGTCTATAAAACGGTAGTCGTCTCCAAAACGATACTCTCTTGTAAAGAAGTATTCTACACCAACACCTGGTGTATGTGTTAGTGTTAAACCACCTGGTATAAGGCTTTCAAGGTTTAAGACGATCTCCCTGGGATCTATCAGGATTTTTGGTAAAATCCTTACATTCTTTATACAAGGTATGTTTATAACACTAGTGTATAGTTTAAATGGATCGCTTATACGCAACTCTATATAGTCAAACAAGTGTGAACCCATAACAGGGTCTAGACTATACTCTAGCAATAGTTTTGAATTTGGATATAATGTTCCTCTCCATATAGTACCTCCATCCACTAGATTGAACAGTTTAGGTGGTGTATCCTTTAATAATACATTTAATGGAGACCCGTGGTCTCTAGTAGATACCTCTATATTAACAAGTAGTTTTTCTCCTTCACTAACCTCCTCATCAACTATCCTATTTACATCAACATTTTCTATAAACCTCTTAGTTCTAGATACAATTATTATACGTGATAAACGTGTTATAAACAACAGTGTAGTACCAATTGATAATAGTGTGTAAGCTATTAAGGAGAGCTCCCATGGAATACCAATGTATAGTCCATGATATATTATAGCTAATACAACACCAGCTATAACCATTGTAGTAGAAGCTGTTGATAAATAACAAGTCCTCTTGTGTATAATAACTTCACTCCACAAAGGCTTATCAACCATTATCACGGCACCGGTACTTCAACAGATTTAACAATATCGTCTATAACCTTGTAAACATCCTTATGTGAAGCACGTGCTTCAGGCTTAAGTATTAGACGATGTGGGAAAACATATTTTATAGCAGTCTTTACATCATCTGGTAAAACATAGTCACGACCACTAAGAAGAGCTAGTCCACGGCTAAGCTGTAGTAGAAACAACCCTGCACGTGGAGAAACACCATACTCTACATCTGGATGTCTCCAACTAGCCTCTACAAGATCTGTTATATAGTCTACAACACCAGGTCTACCCTCAATAACACTAGAGTACTCAACTTCATATACAAGCTTTGACAACTCAAGAAGTCTACTAGGGTTAATAACTGGCTCAACAACCCATTCATCAAATGGTTTAGCAAGCGTGTTTGCACGAAACAGTATCTCAACCAACCCCTTCCTATCAGGTCTATAGAGTCTAATCATAACCATGAAGCGGTCTAGAAGAGCTTCTGGTAGTGGGAAGACACCTGTAAACTCTATAGGGTTTTGTGTAGCTATAACCATGAACGGCCTTGGTAGACGGTAGTCAACACCCTCAACAGTCACTTTCCTCTCCTGCATAGCCTCTAATAGTGCTGATTGTGTACGTGGGTTAGCACGATTGATCTCATCAGCAAGAACTATATTAGCAAACACTGGTCCCTTACGGAACTCGAAATCACCCTTCTTCTGATTATAGACCATTGTACCAAGTATATCACTTGGGAGAAGGTCTGGTGTAAACTGTATACGTTTAAAAGATAAGCCTAGAACACGTGATAGTGTGTAGGCTAGAGCTGTTTTACCAATACCAGGTATTCCATCAAGTAGTATGTGTCCATTAGCTAGTAGTGTAGCTGTTATAATCTTAAGCTCTTCATGGAAGCCGACAATATACTTACCTATAACACTAGAGAGCCTTTCATAGAAGTCTCTAGCAGATTCAAATCCCTTACTTAAACCCATATACATACACACCTCTAACTAGCTATTTTTGAAACAAATAACAATAGCCTATTAATTACTTTATCCCAGTCAACACGTATTGGTGTATATGATAGCCCAAGAGCACGTAAGTGCATTTTCTTTAAAAACAACAATTCCTTCTTTAAATAACTTGGTTTAACACCAATCTCTCTAGCTATATCATAGAGTAGATACTTATCTCTAACAACTCTATCAATGCTATCAACTCCATACCTTGTAGCTAGAATGTGTTCTACAAATGAATAGATCATATTCATTAACTCATAGGGATTACTAATCCTACCCCTAATTCTTAAAATAATACGTAGTGGATCTGGTGCAAGATACTCACTAACAATACCTCTAACACTCTCACCTTCAACTCTAAACGGTACAATACCTTCAACCCTAACTTCATGCTTACTACGATATAGGAGACGAGACATACCCACATACTCTATTAATAGAAAAGAAGCTACTATAAGAAATACTGCTAAAGCAATATCTGGAGGAATATTTGTAATAATGGTTAGTGGAGGGATCTCTACAACAACTTCTTCACTACTAGCCTCCTCAACTTCTCTATATAGTGTATATGATAGACCAATAAAATCGTATACAACAATACCCCTACACCCACGTTCATAGCCTTTGTCTAAAACCTCCTCTAAAACACTATGGTAGCCAAGTTCATCACCATAACTTGGGTTTAAGAAAACTCTAGCATCACCAATAACACGTACTAAGGGGTCCTTGTTTAACTCTATATAGAATGGCTTTCTATAAACAACTCCCTTAACATAGTATACTGCTTCACCAAGAACTCTTACATCATCTCCTAAACAACTATTAAATACAACTGGTTTATAAACAACTGTTTCACTAATATCTAAATTAAGCATGTCTATATAGACTTGAGTATAACAACCATACCTCTCATCACATACAACAACACCTTTTAAACCACTATATATAAACCCTAGATCTATGGATACGTTCTTTAAAGTAGGGAGTATAGCTAATACAACCATGGATACTCTATACTTACTAACAACTTCATTAAACCATTTAGAACTAATGTTTTCAACCATATAGTCTGTAGTAAAGACTAATAATAGAGAGCTACTATAGTCCTCCTCACCATAGACTGTTTGACTACCATCTCTATTAACAACTATAAGCCATCTATAACCCATACCTCTAGAATAGAGTATTAAGTAGTCTATAGAGTATATGTTAGAACTAGATACTAGTGTAGACTGGACTAGCAATAACGATACTATAAACAATACTATACCATATACATTCTTCTTCATAGACACATTCACACTATATTATTAATGGTAGTTGTTTACCGGGTATATATCTTCCTTTAAAAGGTATTTTAAACCCGCATCTAGGGCAACGGTTACCACTATCAAGAAGCCATTCAACTACACGATAACCACGTCTTCTTACAACAACCTTGTTACATTTAGGGCATACTGTGTCTTGGTAGCTTTCATCACCAATATTACCTATATATACATAGTTTATCCCAATCTCTTTAGCAATCTTGTAAGCCATAAAGAGTTTATCCATACTTGTAGGTGGTTCTCTATACTTGTGTGCTGGATAATAACGGTTTATGTGTAATGGTATATCCTCACCAAGTACTTCATAGTGTTTCTCAATAACCCATTCAATACATTCACGACTATCATTAGCACCAGTCACTATTAGAAAGACTATCTCTACATGACCACCATTATCTACTATATACCTAGCATTCCTGAGAACAACCAATGGATCAGCACCCAGTATACTACGATACATTTCTGGACAACCCTTAAGATCAATACTATAGCCATCAACACCTTCTTCAACAAGTCTTTTAATAGAATTCCTAGTCATATATCCATTAGTGACCATTGTATAGTATAGGTTATAGCCTCTAGCCTCCTCAGCTAGATCGAGTAGATACTCTAGATGAATAGTTGGTTCATTAAAACTAGCACACAACCCATCATCACCACGTCTAACCGCTTCACGTACAAGTTCACGTGGAGCAATATAGAGTGCACGATCAGGTGATGGAGGTACACTACTAAGGAGGTAGTTTTGACACCATGGACACTGGAAGTTGCATCCATAACCAGAGAATGTAAGTGCTGTAGAGTTAGGATAGTAGTGGAACAAAGGCTTAATCTCTATGGGACGGGACTCAACAGCACTGAGTAGTCCATAGCCAACACTATATAGTCTACCGCCAACATTAACGTGGTTCCAGCAAAAACCCTTCTCACCAGGCTTTAATACACAACCTCTCTCACAAACAAGACACTTAACAATCTTCTCCCTCTCATTAACAACACTATAGAATTCTGAAGGAACTACCCATGGTTTATCAAGTTCAATAACTTCATCCACCATACCTAGATACCAAGTAAATAATATATGCACAACTATATTAATAACATAACTATTATATCTATACAGTCTATCACAGAAAATAATTCTTCTTACTAACAACACCCTCTACTACTATACTATTTGAATACAGCACTTCCAAAACAATTCTATAAATATAGCATAGAGACATAGATTAGCAAGATTCTAACACCATATCATTACCAGGTACAGACCATTACATCAAGTAGTAATGACTACAAATTCATAGACTATACTACGATCAAATAGTTAACGATAAGAAAGTATCCATAATATTATTTCTGTAACTTTAATAACATTTGCTTATGTTTTATAGAGAGAGTAGATTACAATACTTTCTGAACGATCTCCGTTACTGGTAGCTTCTTCTAAACATTAGTGTTAAGAGACTTTCTTAAATATACAGTCTGCAAACATAAGAGTGTAGTAGAGGTTTTAGAGTTAGCATGGATTGATAGTATGGCTAAGCTGTTAGCTCTTAAACCTCGGTTGTTTCTTAGAAGGTATAGGTTGTTTGAGGAAGCTTTTATAGTCTCTATTATATTGGCTATAGTGTTTATTGTATTACTGGCTATGTATTCTATAGAGCTTGGTTTCCGAGTTTAGCAGTCTCTATAGCAACTCTATCTATAGTTGTTGTAATTAGTTCATACATATTGTATAGTGTTAGGAGTGCTTATAGAGAGTATATGGTTTATAGGGGTTTTGTTAATAGAGTAAGTGTTGATGGAGATAATGTTGTTGTAAAAGGGGCTAAAAGCATTGTTATTGGCAGGCTACTGCTTTACAGGTATAGAGTTGGAGGTATAGTGTCTAGTGGTTATAGTTTTTAGAGAAGTAGCTAGAGCTAATACAAACACCACATCGTTAAGGAGTCTTATTGGTAAACAATTGTTTTTCGGTATACTAGTTGATTACAAGAGTGAGCTCTATACTATAGAATATGTGTATCGTGGTATAGCTTTAAAGATAGACTTTAATGGCTATAGCTTATTCCTAATATCCATACACTCCTATAAACCATTGCTTCCAAGAGATACTTTATCAGTATCAAGCAACAATGGTCATGTTTCTGTAAAGCTTAGTATACTAGATAGGAAGTTGCATCCTGATATAGATTATAAGAAGGATTCTTCTAGAAGAGCTGTTACTAGGTTAAAGCATAGGTTTAGACATACGGATGTTTTGAAAGAGATTGTATCTATAGAAGAGCCCAGCAGGTATAGTATTGACTATGAACTACCAGTACCTAGTGAACCCTATGTTATAGCTCTACCATTGTCTAAGAAGTTGCTTGAATACACTGTTCTTAACCTAGCTGAACTCCCTACTATAACTGTTTATGGAGAGTTTAAGGGTATTATACTAGGATTTAGAGGCGTCTATCTAGAACTACTGCTCGACATGCCTATTGCTAGAGACGTTGTTGATTACATAGTACTTGATACTAACATAAAGTCTATTAATCCATAGCCCTTCCACTACATCTATAGAGGTGCTACAATAATGAGCCATAGGGATATTGTACTAGACTTGTTGATGAATGGGGTTAAAGCATGCGATCCATATAGGCTTGTTAGGGAAGCTACGGGTTTTGATGGTAAGTGTGTTTTAGTTAAGAGTGATAGGATCTGTTTTAGTGGAGAGCTATATGTTGTTGGTTTTGGTAAGGCTAGTGCTCGTATGGCTTTAGCAATAGAGGATCTTGCCGGGGATCTTATTAGTGATGGCGTTGTTGTAACCAAGTATGGTTATGGTGAAAAGCTTAGGAGGATACGTGTGGTTGAAGCTGGTCATCCAGTACCTGATATGAATTCATTGAAGGGTGCTATGGAGGTTACAGGCATTTTAGAGAAGGCTTCTAGAGATGATCTTGTACTAGTGCTGGTTTCTGGTGGTGGTAGTTCACTACTTGTTTATCCAGAGGACGGGATAGGTCTTGATGACAAGGTTTTATTGAACAGGTTGCTTATTGAGTGTGGTGCTTCTATCCATGAAGTTAATGTTGTAAGGAAGCATGTTTCACGTGTTAAGGGTGGTAAGCTTACAAGATATACTAGTGCATCCATGGTCTCTCTAATAATAAGTGATGTTGTGGGCAACGATCTGGCTTCTATAGCTTCTGGTCCAACAACTGCTGATCCAACTACATTCCATGATGCCTACAATATACTCGTAAGATATGGTTTGTGGAGTAGAGTGCCATATAGTATTAGATCTTTTATAGAGAAGGGGTTGCGGGGGGAGGTTGAAGAGACTGTTAAAGAACTACGTGGTAACGTGTACAACTATGTTATTGGAGATGTATCCATAGCTTTAGAAGCTATGTACAAGGAGGCTATGGAGCACGGCTATAAACCCTATATACTATCATCAACAGTTGAAGGAGAGGCTAGAGAAGTAGCTAAAGCACTTGGTAGTATAGTACAAGAGATATACTATTATAATAGACCTTTTAAGAAACCATGCATACTACTAGCTGGTGGTGAGCTAACAGTAACACTACCAGAAGAACATGGTTTAGGAGGCCCTAATCAAGAGTTTGTACTAGCTATAACAAGGAAGATAAGTGGTTTAAAGGGAGTTGTTGTAGCAGCTCTTGATACAGATGGTACTGATGGACCAACTAATGCTGCTGGTGGAGTAGTTGATTATACTAGCTATGATAAGCTATTAGAGAAAGGGTATAGATTGGAGGAAGCATTAGCTAGACATGACTCATACAATGTATTGAAGAGTATAGATTCACTCATAATAACTGGTCCTACAAAGACTAATGTAAACTCTATATATGTTATACTAATAGAGTAGTTTATCTATACCTACTCATAGGATATTCTAGTTATAGATAAACTCTATATGTGTGGATAGATATTATTATAAAATGGGTTATAGGATGGGTTATGTATGTGTTAAAGGTGTAATAGCTAATCCCTTAAATAGAGATCTAAGGGTTTCTCTAGACTTTATAGCTGATACTGGTGCTATATATATTGTAATCCCATATTCTATAGCTAAAAACCTTGATCTAGAGGTTATTGGGAAGAGGAGGTTTAAGACAGCTAGTGGTGATGTTGTTGAATACCCTGTATCTGAAGCATATATTATTATAGAAGGTGTTGGTGTTACAAGTCTTGTTGTAATAGGTTCTAATAATGTTTCACCAATAATTGGAGTTACAACATTAGAGCTACTAGGTTTCCAAGTAGACCCCGTTACTGGTAGACTTAAACCAATAGAGTTACCTTATACTTTAACTAAACCATGTACCTATACTTATAAGTTATAGTAGATATTGTATAGATTGGATGATGAAGTTACGCACTCTCAGACAAGGAATGAAGATACTCTCCACTTCTGAAATTTCTTGAATCATCTATCTTTAAATGACAAGTATTTTTCATAAATCTATAT
>CAYZRH010000040.1:0-22571 GCA_964480805.1 uncultured Desulfurococcaceae archaeon | reverse complement strand
CTGGCCCCCCAAGCCAGAGACCCCGGGTTCAAATCCCGGCCGCCGCATACATAATTATGGATAGACATAGCTTAGTTTAAGGAGGCTGTTAGTGGAAAACGTATTTTCCTCTTTTGAGTTCTCTTAATAATTTCACTAAAAGCCTCTATTGCAATAAAGATTTAGAGTGATCTTTTATCTTAATTAAAAACCTGTATATCTTTACCATATTTTATGTCTTCTAGTTTTCAAAGAGATTGTCTCTGTTAATACCATATATTGCTACTATTTCATCGTCTTTTCCAGCAGCTATTATTTCATCTCTATGTTTTATAACACCACACAAATACTGTTACATGTCTTCTTCCACTGTATTCTCTAGGATCCGGCGTTATTATTGGTTCACTAGTTATTGATAGCAGTTCTCCATCACTAGACAGTATAGTTGCTCATGTATTAATTATACACCATATCTACCAACTACATGGAATAATAATAGGTACTCATTACTACCTACCTTAGTAATAGTATTGCCTCTAGTCTTAGCTTCACTCTCTTGAGAGAGGAGTTTCGGTATAGGTTCAAGTTCTTTAAAAGAAACAGTTGATCCCTCATAAGGTCCTATAAATACTTTACCACCAATAGATCTAAAGTACAGCCTTACAATCATGTACTCATTATTAAGCGGGAAAGTGTCTCTATAATCTCTTAAAATAAACTCTTCTCTACTATCAATAAAATCTAGTAGGTTCTATAGAAATGGGTTCACTAGAAACATCTTTGAAAAACACCTTAAACGTTATAACAGCTCCTTTATCAACACCATAGACTCTTACATGATAAACCTCTCTATACAAGAGAATTAACCTAGATTCTTCAACACTTTCACAAGGTATTATTGGGTATAAGACAACTCTAGCTTTAAACAATACTTCATCAACTAGTTCATTAATAGAAGTCTCTCCATAAGCTATAGATGTAGCATTAAAATCTTCACTAATAGAAGCGATCCTGATATAAAATCTTATTCTATCACCATTTATAGTAATTGCTAGATTAGAAGCTATTCTTAAAGGTATTCTAATATCGTTTCTAGTGTAAACATATAGCTTATTTGGAAGCATATATGCTTTAAGCCTACATGCACCTCTCTTAGATCTTCTCTTAACTCTTACTATTCTCCTAGACCTAAGGAATTTATCTAATAATACTCTCTCAACCCTATTATTTTTAGAAAGTAGCTGTTCTACAAAGGAACTATATCTACGTCTTCAAAATTCTTAAATAATAATGTAAGTGTTCCCTCCCATACACTAGATAGTACTGTGTTGTTAATCAAGCCTATATAAACAAATAGGCATATAAGTTACTGAGTGTTAGACCATAAACTAGTTGATATAGTATGCGTATCCCTGGTATGCTCTATATACTATTCTCTTTTACACCATGGATAATCTATTGGATACTCTGTGGAGTAGGGTTTAGCCAAGGCATCATAGTATCTCTAACAATATCCATAGTTCTTCTAATACCACAGTTTAGGAGTAGAGATTTCAATATAATGGATATAGTGTCTATAATATACTTTACTATAGCCTTCACCGCTACCTTCATCTTTAATACAGTCTTCTTTGTTGAAAGAAGCTGTTTTCTAGGATACCTTACCCTATCTATAATGGCTTTAACTTCAATAATTATTAGGAAACCATATACACTACAAGTATCTAAAAGAGACTATCCAGAGATCTATTGGAAGGATAGAGGCTTCCTACTTATCAACTATATAATAACTATTGTATGGCTAGTAGTCTTTATAGTAAACACGCTCATATACCTACTCCTATCTAAACCATTAACTGTGATACTATCAAATACATTGATAGCCTTTGGAATAACTTTCTCAATAATGTTTCCATTAAAAGCACCAGCATACTTTGTATCAAGAAAATTCAAGAAGTATGATTGGAGAGTAGATGTTAAACCCGGAAGCTCTAGGGGAGAACGTGAGTATGATATAATAGTTATTGGTGCCGGTATTGGTGGTTTAACATGTGGAGCACTGCTTTCAAAAAGAGGCTATAGAGTCCTTGTATTAGAGCAGCATTACCGAGTTGGAGGCTATTGCTCGTCTTTTCAGAGGAGAGGGTTTGTCTTCAATACTGGTGTAGAGAATGTTAGTGGTTTATGGGAGAAAGGACCTGTCACATACCTTCTTAAAGAACTAGGTCTTAGTAGAGATGAACTGTTTGTAAAGAATAGAATTAGGTATATTTTTAAAGGAGAGGTTATTGATGTTGATAGTCTAGATGAATTTATAGAAGCTCTCTCTAAAATGTTTCCAGAAGAGGAGGAGAAAATTAGGGAGTTCTTTGAAGAAGCTGAACTAGCTTATAGAGAGTGTTATAGAGAAGCAGATGTTTATGGAGTACCACTACCTGCTGAACTTATTGTTAAAGTGTTTGGTTCTAGGAAACTTCTAAACTATCCTAGAGAACACCCACACTTCTATGACTGGTTGAAGAAGACTTATATGGAGAAACTTAATGAATACTTTACAAACAACGATCTTAAGGATCTTCTATGTGCTTTAATAGGCTATGTAGGTGCACCTCCAGACAAGATTTATGCTAGTACAGCACTTACAGCTATTGTATCCTACTACTTATACGGTGGTTATTATCCAAGAGGAGGTGCTCAAAGATTTGCAGATACTTTAAAGGAGTTTATAGAGAAGCATGGAGGTGATGTACTAGTTAATCACCGTGTTGATGAGGTTTTAGTAGAGAATGGTAGAGTTGTTGGTGTTAGAGTTGGTGATAAAGTCTTTAAAGCACCTATTATTGTATCCAATGTTAATGCTAAGACGTTGTTTCTAGAACTTATTAATAGAAAGCATTTAGATAAGAAATTCATTGACTATATAAGAAGTCTTAAGATGTCTCCATCATGTTTTATGGTCTTCCTAGGTGTTAACATGGACTTATCAGAGTATCCAACAATTATTAGAGATATTGATGGAGACTATGATGTTGTTATAAACTCTAATGCCGATCAAAGTCTAGCTCCAAAGGGTGAGGCTAGTCTCACTATATTAGCTGGTGCTAGGTATGAGGATTTTCCAGAGAGAGGTACTAGAGAGTATATTGAGTTAAAGAACAGACTTGCTAAAGAACTTATTAGAAAGGTTGAGAAAGTAATCCCCGGTATTAGTAAACATGTAGTTGTCATGGATGCTGCTACACCGAAAACTTTTGAAAGATATACTTCTATGCCTAAAGGAGCCATATACTCTTTTGACCAATCGATAGATACTAGAAGACCATACTTTAAAACACCGATAAAAGGACTGTATCTAGTAGGTGCTTCAACATTTCCTGGAGGAGGTGTTGAAGCTGTAGTTATTTCTGGGATCATATGTGCTCACGACATATGTGGTTGGCGATAGGAGGGCTAGTGAGTTAGAGCTGGTGAGCTATAGTTGTATAAGGTTTTAAAGATAGATAGTGTAGTAGACTGTTTGATCTTGGAGCGTATTAACAAGTTTGTTGTATCTATTATAGTTAATGATACTATTAACTATGCATACTTGTGTAATACTGGTAGATTACATCAGTATATAGTTTCTGGTAGAAGAGGTTATTGTATTAGGAAGAGGAGTGGTAAGACTAGTTATAGGCTATTCGCTATAGATGATCCTGTGGGATATGCTGCTATTGTAGATACTAATTTACAGATGAAAGTTTTTGAAGAATGTGTTTCTAAAAAGCTTATTCCCTGGCTTAGTAAGTGCTTGATTGTTAGAAGGAATGTACGGGTTGATGGTGTAGTCATTGATTATCTATTAGAGTGTGGAGATAGAATGGTTTTTCTTGAAGCTAAGAGTGCTGTTATGAGGAGTGTTGAGGGATATGCTATGTATCCTGATACACGTTCACTTCGTGGGGAGAGGCATGTTAGAAAGCTTATAGATATAGTGGTTAAAGGTGGTAGTGCATGTATTCTCTTTATAGCTGGTATACCTTTTGCTAAAGCTTTTAAACCAAATAGAGATGTTAGTGAGCTTTTCTATAAGCTATTACTTAAAGCTGTTAGTACTGGTGTAATTGTTAAAGCTATTGGAATATACTTTAACCCATATGACTCAACAATATGTCTCTATGATAATGATATGAACATACTGCTTAATAACCCACAATTAAATGGTTAATATAGTAAAATATATAGGTTAGGATATCTAAATACATAATTGGTGATATCTAATGAGTAGCTTAGGAGAACTAATATATTCTCGTGAAAAAGCTTCTAAAGAAGCTATATCAAAAGCTGAAAGCCATACACCAAGAATAGATGCCCCGGATCGTGTTAAAGCTGATCAAGTATTTGATATAGCAATTCGTGTAGGCCCTCATCCTAACACTATCGAACATTCTATTAGATGGATTGATGTATACTTTAGTGAAGAAGGAAGTATGTTTAACCCTATACATATAACTAGAGTCCTTCTTGAACCAGTCTATATAGAGCCTATTGTTAGATTGAGTATGAAGTTAAGGAAATCTGGTACACTATACGTTATAGCCTACTGTAATCTACATGGATTATGGGGGAATAAGAAAAGGATCACTGTTGAGTAAAGGGTTAATGGGTATGGAGTCTATAATGGAACAAATGTATAGGGCTATAGAGTTTTACAATAGGTATAGAGAACCTGAAGCTAAAGCTATTTTACTAAAGATTGATGATGATAAAATATATGTTGTTTTTAGAGGATCTTTCTGCCGTACATGTGGTGTTAATGATTGGGTTGAGGATTTTAGGTATGTTTTAGAGGATGTTGGTATTGATAATGAGTTGTTAGAGATTATTGAGCCAAGTGGTCTAGATGGTGGTTGGAGGATAGGTGTTTTTAAACTAAGTGCTAAAATAGGTTTTAAATAGGTGTTCCTTTTTGGAGAGGTCTAGAAAGAGTATTGATGAAAAGGATTTAAAGATACTTCAAATGCTTATCAGTAATGCTAGAGTGACATATAGTGATATAGCTAAAGCTATTGGGTTAAGTGATGTAGCTGTTATTAAGAGGATTAGAAGGCTTGAACAAAGCAATATTATTAGAAGATACACGGTTATAGTTGATCCAAAGAAGCTTGGGTACAACATAGTCTCTATAACAGGTATTGATGTAGAACCAGAGAACATGTTTAAAGTAATAAGTATGCTTAAGGAGAAGGATTATATAAAGTATTTAGCACTAACATCGGGCGATCACAGTATTGTTGTTGTTATATGGGCTAGAGATAGTAGTGAAGCAGATAGAATACATAATGAACTTGCTAGTCTCCCTGGGGTTAAACGTGTTTGTCCAGCAATAATACTTGATGTATTTAAAGAAGAGTTTATATAAACACATAGTTTAAATACCATGTTTCTAATGGAAGTTGTAAGGAGAGGTGATCAATGTGTTGTCTAAAAACCCACTAGATAGGAGGATAGAGAAGCTTGATAGAGAGGGTATAGCTGAAGCAATTAGACTAGCTATTATAGGTGAATTAGATGCTATAAACCTCTACCTACAACTAGCTAAAGCAGTAGATGATGAGGGTGTAAAGAAGGTATTAGAGGATATAGCTTATGAAGAAAAAGTTCATGTAGGAGAGCTTATGGAAGTACTAAAGAGAGTAGATAAAGAACAAGTAAAAGCAATAAAGAAAGGAGTAGAAGAAGTTAAAGAGCTAATAGAGACATAAATAGAAAAACTTATAAGAATACAAAATGTTTTAAAGATAACAGCCTCCATCCCCTGGGGGTACAAGATACTGTTGCCGTATTGAAAGCGGCTCTATGCGCGTATTCCTCCTACCCAGGGGGTTATGGAGGCCTTCTTCCCTAACTATTGTTTCTACATGTATTCTTCCTTTATTATCTATTGATGCTATATAGGCATTCTTTCTTCTTGTATCGATATAGGTTTTTATAGCAATAGCTACTAGTCCTTGTACAAGTCCTGCTAGTGGTCTAAAGTCTACTCTTGTACAAACATCTCTAACTCTATGTATTGCTTCTTCAACACTCTCTCTATCACTTGGTATTATAACGTGTTTATCCCAGTCTATGTAGACATGGTTTTCTGTAACACCAACAAATAGGCATGGTATGTTATTCTCTACAACTACTTCTTTAGCTAATTTTCTAGCATCAACATTGTCTACACTAACTATAATAAGATCTGGTTTATACAATTTAATGATTCTTAATAAATCATCTCTACATACTATATTCTTATTATATAATATAATCCTCTTTCTTGTAAGAATTCTTAACAAACTAGCTAATGCTAGAGTCTTATACTTACCAATAAAGCCTATAGGGTATAAGCTATTATCATAATTCTCTGGTTGGACAAGCTCTCTATCAACAACTATAAACTCATCTACAAAAGGTATTAGATCAAGTACTATATGAGAACCTAGAAAACCAGCACCAAATAATAGAACCTTCATTTTGCCAACAACTCCACTAAATAACCCTTCTTAAGAGTCTCCTTAGGTCTAACTGGTAACTGGGTAGACATAATCTCTTCTTCTAAAGGTTTACGTACACTAATGACTTCAAGTAACTCCCTCTCCCTAACAGCTCTATCTATAACTTCTCCAAGAGCTATAGCTATTGCTTCACAAAGTCTTCTATGGTAATCCTCTAATTCTAAAATAACGTGTGGATACCTGGTCTTCCATATACACTTTTGTCCAACATGGACTATAACTAATGGGGGATTACCTATATCACTATATAGCTTTAGAATATCTGAAGCATATGGTGAAGTGTTTTCACATAAATCAGATACTAGTATCACTGCATCAACTTTCTCTCCTCCTTTCTTCAATAGGTTATATAGAAGTAGTAAACCTGAACCAATACTTGTAGTATTTTCTGGTTCAAGTTGTTTTAACCTATCCTTATCAATTAATGTAGCTACATCATTAAAAGCTATAATATACTTTATTTTAGCATAATATAGTAGCTCTAGCAATTTAATAGCAACATCCTTAGCTTTAACCATAGAACCACTAACATCAACAAGTAATGCTAGTCTATACTCTCTACCCTTCAAAACTCTATTAACAACTTCTCTAATCCTCTTCTCCATATAATCTCTTAAACTAGGTGTTAATACCCCCGTTTCTACAAGGTGATCCATTAAACCCATAAACTCTAATACATCAACTCTATCAATAACCTTTCTAGTATACTTTTCATAAACTCTATCACCTAGTATACTTCTAAACAATCTAGCATGTCTAAGATACTCTTTTGGAGAAACACTTCTAGCAATAGCCTCTATTTCACTTAATTTAACCATAGGATCACTAGTGTATTGTTCAAGATAGTTTAGTACTTGGTGTAATGGTATGTTAAATCGTAGGAGATCTGAAGGCTTTAAGCCCTTTTCAAATAAATACTTAACACCCTTACTACAAAGCTCTCTTACTAAGACTATATTCTCATTACATATAGTCTTACCGTCAATCCTTGTTAAGGGTATCTTAAGATATCTGATAAGTTTTCTAAAACTACTTGGTTTTATAAGAAATGTTCTAATAATCTCCTCTTTAGATGCTTTAACAAGTCTTACAGTAACAGCATGTCTAAGCCTTCTGTTATTCTCTCTACTAGGTTTCTCAATAACCTCTGGTATATAGAGTAATAGGTTTAATGGAAGTTTTAGTATAAAGGCATATGCTATATCACGGTAGCTTCTAGGAGCATAAGCATTCATTAAAAACAATTGCTTTTACAAGATTTCTTCTATAAAATCTCTTCTTATCAAGAGCATAAGCTATAGTATGAGCTAGTATCTCCCAGTTAACTCTGCCTCTAAGCTTGCCATGTCCTAGTATGTAGGAATAGTATTTTGAAACAGTTCGTTTTAATACCTCCTCTCTAGCCATTAAACCACCTATGCAGTCTAAAACCTACTCTATATTAGTATAAGAGTTTCTTATAAACCAATATGTTTATAAGAGACTATGTGTTCTTGATAATCTGATGTCTCTAATGTATAAGCTAGTTGCTTTAACTAAAGAGTATCTAGTTGAAAAGCCTATGGAGAAGAGAGATGAGGTGCTAGTCTTTCTAAAGAAAGTTGATCCAGAGTTATATAGAGTTTTAAGTAAGACTCCATTTATAGTAGTTCGTGAAAGAGAGCGTTTGATCATAGTTAGAGAAGACGCTATACTTGGCTAGGAACTACTATAACTACTTTACTGGGAGCCTGTATTGTTTGCTATAACTGGTTTCTCTATACTACCAGTGTTTGTAAGAGATAGTCTAGAGGTTGTTAGTATACACAGTGTTCCAGGTTATTTTAGAGACTATGTATATAGCTTGTATAGAGGTAGATGGGATAAAGCAGTAGTTTTTGAGTCAATCCCTAATATCAAGTATTTTTATCGTAGAATAGTGTTTAGAGATAAAGCGTTTAACCCATCAACATATCAAGTAGAGTTTTATCCTAGAAAGACCTATGTATATCCTTCAAAGAAGCCTATAAAGACCTTTAACAACTCTATAGTACTAGGTATTCGCTTAAAGGGTGTTGCTAGAAAGCCGTTATTTATACCATTATATCTAGAGACAAGTATATCATTAGATGATGTATGTGTTTTGGAAAGGGTTTTAAAGAGGAAGCCGTCTACCCTATCTTTAAATGATCTTCTCGGCATAATAACGGATCTTGGTGTAGAGGTTTTAGGTAAGAGTGTTTATAATAACAATATTGGTCTACTAGTTAGAGATAGAGTTGCCAACCTAGACTACGCTCTACTTATCGATAATAATGGATATGTTATTGACACAAACGTGTGTATAGAAACAACTACACCATATCATTTACTAGAATTCATACTCTATTTAAGGAACAACTATGAATACGTATACGTCTATAGTAGTGAAGGCTATCCATGGATACCTAGAACATAGGTGTGTGTAGACAAGGTTTTGTCTAGAAACGTTAACACTATACCAAGGGAGTAGGTATAATAGGAAGCTATTGCTGTGTAATACACTTGGTGTTTTGTTTATGCATAGTTTGGTAGACTTTCTAGAAAAAGCTAGAGAACTTAATAGTAAGAGGGATGAATTGGTAAAAGAGTTTGAAGACTTCCTTATCGAGCTTATTTTCTTTCTTAAAAATAATGCTAAGCTAAAGGAATTCCCTATTACAGGCTATTATAGATTTGAAGGGGATATTGACAACACGCCTTTTGTTGAAGGAATACTTATTGATGGGGATCACGTCTACTATATAGATGTTGATGAAGATGTTAAAGTAGAGTTAGAGGACGCTGATAGTATTAGAAGTGCTTTAAGAGACATATATGGTGAGAACCTAATATTAAATGAAGACCTTATTGATATCATAGAAGAGATCATAGGGGCTGTTAAAGTATAAAAATATTTTTGTAGATGTGTGCTCTACTTCATAGAACTCTTGTATTTCTGAACGAGTTCTTTAGCATAGTCGAAACGTATACGTCCTTCTCTAACCATTTGTTCAGCTACAAGGTCTACGAGTTCACCAGTTGCACCAGCCATTATAGCAAGGTTTTTAGCATGGAGCTTCATATGGCCTCTCTGTATACCTTCTGTAACAAGTGCTCTTATGGCTGCTAGATTTTGGGCTAACCCAACAGCAGCCATGATCTCTGCTAATTCAGAGGCCTTCTTAACACCAAGTATCTTGAGTGCTATACGTGCTATAGGATGTACTTTTACAGCACCACCAACAATACCTATTTGTAGAGGCATCTCTAGTGTACCAACAAGGTATCCATTACTATCAACATCCCATGTACTAAGTGGTTTATATGTACCATCACGAGCAGCATAAGCATGTGCTCCAGCTTCAATAGCACGGTGGTCTTGAGCAGTAGCTAGTGCAACAGCTATAACACCATTCATAATACCCTTATTATGTGTTACAGCACGATAAGGATCAGACTCAGCTAGTACACTAGCTTCAACAATCTTCTCGACAACATCTCTACCACCAACAGCTTTTGGTGATGTACAAGCCCATGCCCTCACGATCCTATAGACAGCATTGTTAGATATAATCCTTAGTCTTGCTTCACCACCAGTAATCTTTTCAAGTAGTGGAGCAATTGCTTCAGCCATAGTATTGACAGCATTAGCGCCCATAGCGTCAAGTACATCAACTATAAGGTGGACAACAATAGCTGGGCCAATTCTTGTATCAATTACACGTGCCTCAAGATCTCTAGCACCACCGCCAAGTTTTACAAGAACTGGGTCTTGTTGATTAGCATAATCTAGTAGTTCATCCTTCTTCTTAAGAATCTCCATAACCTTGAATCTAGGACTACTTACTTTAACAAGGTGTACCTGGCCAATCATGTACTGTGGACCAGCTTTAGCTATAATACCTTCTCCTTCACGAAGCATTTTAGCAGCATTACTAGCAGCTGCTACAACACTTGATTCCTCAATAACCATTGGTACCAAGTAGTCTCTACCATTAATTCTAAAGTTAGTAGCTACTGCAAAGGGGTATGTCATACCTCCAACAACATTCTCTATCATAGCATCAGCTATACTTGTATCCAAGTTACCAAAGTTTTTAAGCAGCTTAACCTCTTCATCACTAAGACCAGCCCATTCACTAACGATCTTTAAACGTTCATTAATGGATAGTTTATAGAAACCAGGCAATCTTGATGAACGGCTAGTCAATTCTTTAGACACCCTCATGTAGAGGCTCTTATCTAGAATATATTCTAGACTATTCTAGACTATTACTTATTACTACTATATTAAGTTGTTTTCTATCTCTTCATAGCTAGTATGGATAGTAGTGTAAACGCTATGATCTCTACTATACTAATGTATAGAACTACTAGTGTGTATGAGATACCGTATAGGTAGCCTATAAACACATTACCTATTGTCCATGATAGTCCAAAACATATACCATAGACTCCATAAGCATATGCTCTAGCAACAGGTTTAACAAGATCTGCTATAGAGACTCTCATAACAGTCTCATATAAGCCCATTGAGAAACCCCATACTATAGATGCTACTAGTAACAGGTTTGTTGAGTAGAATAGTAGTGTTGGTATAGATAGTAGTAGAAGCGGGGTTAGAATAAGTACTTTGAAGCCAATCTTATCATACATGTATCCAGCTGGGAAAGCTATAGCTGCATCAGCAAACATAGCTACTGTATAGAGTAATGGTATATAAACATCAGCTACTACACTAGTGTGTTTAAGATAGAATGCTACTAGAGACCAGTGTATAAAGCCTAGTGAAGTAACAGACACTGCTACTATGTAAAACCAGAATCTTCTAGTAAGAAAGCCTCTATAAGAAACCCTCTTCTCTCCAACAGCTTTAACACTAGGATATGATGTATAAGCTATGGTTAATGATAGTAGCGCAAGTACTGCAGGTATTATAAGTATAAAGAAACAGCTCCTATAATCACCGCCAGATACTGTTAGAGAATAAGCTACAATTAGTGGCCCAGTAAAAGCACCAACTTGGTCCATTACCTCATGGAGACCGAAGCCCTTACCCTTACCAAATCCTTCAGTAATCTCTGCTAAAACAACATCTCTAACAGGTGTTCTCAACCCCTTACCAACACGTTCTAGAATAACTAGTATGAATGCAAGCTCCCAGTTTCCAGTAAAAGCTAGAGCTGGTACAGCAAACATGTTTATAGAGTATCCAAGGTATATGAGTAGCCAGTATAGCTTACTAGACTTTATAAAACCAGCTATGAATCCACTAAAACCACGTACTAGATAGCCTACTAGATCACTTACAGTTATTGAACCAACTATTATAGCTGACGCTCCAAGTACGTTAAAATATGCTCCAATAACAGATCTCGCTCCTTCATAAGTTACATCAGCAAATAATGATACAAGCCCTAGTGCTATAAATGCTATAAACATCTTCCTTGTAAAACCTTTAACCAATAACTATTCATCTCCCAATTCCTATGGCTTCAAACCTTATTTTAAACACTACATTAGCTTTACTAGAATAAAATGTTTCTCTATAAACTATTTTACTAGTTTTATTAAGGGTATATACCGGTATTCATATACTGGGTATTATTTATGAGTATAGATAGACCAGTTATAGAGCTTAAAGGAGTTGCCAAAGTATATAGAGTTGGAAGTATCCGTACATGGGCTTTACGTAGAGTAGACCTTATTGTCTATCGTGGAGACTTTATAGCTATTATGGGTCCTAGTGGTAGTGGTAAGACAACATTGTTGAATATGATTGGTTTATTAGACATACCTAGCCGTGGTAAAGTGTTTATAGATGGTGTTGATGTATCAAAGCTTTCTAGTAAGGAGATGGCTTATATAAGGAACCGTAAGATAGGTTTTGTATTCCAACAGTTTAATCTAATAAATAGATTGACTGTACAAGAGAATATAGAGCTTCCACTAATAGCTCGTGGAATACCGCGTAAGAAGAGGATACCAAAGGTTAGAGAAGCACTACTTAGAGCTGGCGGTAAACTAGAGTGGTTGCCTAAGAAGCCTACACAACTTAGTGGTGGTGAACAACAACGTGTTGCTATAGCTAGAGCTATTGTAGGCGATCCAGATGTTATACTAGCTGATGAACCTACTGGCAACCTTGATAGAGTTTCATCAAGTATTGTTATGAAGACGTTTATTGAGTTAAATAAGGCTGGTCAGACAATAATAGTTGTATCACATGATCCAGAGATAGCTTCTTGTGCTAGAAAAATACTTATCATAAGAGATGGGAGGTTTGTTGCTGAAGAAAAACCTGATTATAGAGAGTGTATTGTAAACAAGGTTTAGAATGGTTATAGTAAATCTATTTTAACTTAGTAACAGTATTTGAATAAGATAGGTTTAAAGGGTGTATTTTAAATGAGCTATAGAATAGCCTGTATGATATGCATACTACTATTGATTCTAACCTCTATGGTTAATATAGGGACTATACCTATATCCTCTAGTGGAAACCTAGAACTTGTATCTATCGACTTTCGTTCATCAACTAGTGGTTTAGAAGTATATCCTGGTAGTAAGAATGCATTATTAATAGTTGAGCTAAGGAATAAGAGTAACTATACTTTAAGAGGGCTAGAGGGCTGTCTAACTGTTCCAGATGGAATACACTCTAGTACTGAAGGAAGTCTATGCTCTAACCCTGTATCAACTAATAATACACCACTATGGAATATACCTCCAAACACGTTATTCCAACTAAGATACCTACTAGATATAGATAAAGAATTGTCTCCAGGAACATATGGTATCCTACTCAATATAACATACACTATTAACAATAGTACTATAGAAGAGTATTTTAGCTTCAACATAACTATAAGTAGGTATCCAGAGATAAAACTAGATCTTATAGACCATTACTGGGAGCCTGAAGACGTATACCCTGGTACATCATCAGCAACACTACAGGTATTGTTAAAGAATACTGGTAACTCTAGCATCTCTAGAATATATCTTAAACTATGTCTACTAGAAGGTTTTGAACCAAATATTATTAGAAGAGAGGTTTACGGTATAAGCGTTGGAGACATTGCCTCTATATCATTTAGTGGTATAGACATTCTTCCATCAACAACTCCTGGCTACTATACACTAACGTTGGAGGGTAATGTAACCGCAGTTACAGATGATGGTGTTGAGTATGAAGGTTTTTGGTCTATAGATTTTAATGTACTTGTATCAGAGCCTGTAGTTCCACTAGTAAGTATTATTGATACTGGTTTTATAAACAAGGTTGTCTATAATAGTTCTAGATTTGGAGATGTCTATGTAACTATACAGAATAATGACTTGAGAACTATAAAGAGTATTGTAGCAAAGCTCTATCTACCAAAGGGTGTTAGAACTATAGATAATAGGTCCTATGCTATAGGTTTTTATGAGGGAGTTCTTGGTTTTGGAGAAATAACTACAATAAGTTTTGAAGACATAAATATATCAACAAGTTGTTTATCAATAAACTTTACACTAGACTTCCTCTTTACAGTTAGCTATAGAGGTGCTGAATACCAGGTTAATCATACAATAAACTTTACACTAGATTTAATGGCTCCAGAGAGATACCTAGTAGTCGTTGGTACAAGGATAATATATAATGGAGAGCCAGCTGCTATACTTCCATCATCTAGAGGAGTTGTTTTTGAAATAGTGTTGTTGAATATCGGCCCATCTACTATAAAGACTATAACCCCTTCTATAACACTACCTAGTGGAATAGAGGTTTCTGATATAGCTCTATCATCATACCAAGGTGTTGGAGTAGGTAGTACAACTGTAGTTAGACTAGAGCTTAACGTAGACGATAACGTCTCTCCTGGAGAGTATAGTGGTTTACTAAAATACCTACTTCTAGTACAGTCTGGAGATACATTATCCTATGTTTGGGAGGAGTGTTCATTTACAATACCAGTTTCTGATCCAAGCTACTATAAACCTAGACTAGAAGTTGTAAATGCTTACTGGGGCCGTGGAGAACCGCAGACAGTGTATCCTGGACAGAGAATGGTTTCACTATATGTTGAACTATACAATTATGGTAGGTATAGTGCTGGAGATGTTGTTGCTACACTGTGTCCATTAAATAGTACAGTAGGTGTTATTGAGGAGGAGTCTGTAGTCGGCTCTATAGGCTCTGGAGGTTTTTCTACAGCAGTATTCATACTTGATCTAAGGGATGTAGTTAATGGAACACTACACTTTAAACTAAGCATACGCTATGTGGTTAAACTATACGGTTCATTTCTAGAGTATAGTCTAGATAAGACAGTATTTGTTGAACTAGGACAGTTTGAAGGATATAGAGGTAGGGGTTTAGAGATCGCTAGTTATGGATGGTCTACTGAACCAGTGTTTCCAAGTACAGAGAATGCTTCATACACTATAAGAGTTGTTAATAGAAACCCGTTTACAATACAAGGGGTTAATGCAAAGCTCTACCTGCCAAGCGGTTTCCATGCTAAAGAAGGTGTGGGATATGTTGAAACATATGTTCCAGGGCCAATACCATCTATGCAGACAACTGACCTATCCTTCACTATAACAGTTGGAGATGTTAAACCAGGTGTTTATGCCTGTCATTTAATACTAGACTACATACTACAAACTGGTGGTTATAGTAAGAGAGTTTTTGAAGAATATACTATAGCTATACAAGTACATGATCCAGGTAGGGCTATAGTATTTATTGATTCGTACTGGCTCCATAAATCAGTATCTGGTCGTGAGTATGGACAATACCTAGTTATAGTGTTACAGAACATACTCTATCCATCAATAACTGGTGTTTCTGCTGAAATAGAGCTTCCAAATGGTATAGTGTTTACACACACTAACATGTCTAAAGCTATAGTCTATCCATCAAAACCATCTATATCTCCAGAAGCCCTAGCCAGCATACCTGGTTTTAAAGAGTTGGGAGAACTGGCAAAGTATATACAGTACCAGTATACAAGTCCGTCAAAAGTGTATGAGTTTGGTAAGGGAGATTATATCGTATTCACTATACCAATCCACATAGTTGGTAGTATTGATACTGGCTTCTATAACGTATATGTTAATCTTAGATTTATTGACCATCATGGCTGTTACCGTAGCCAAGCTGTTGATGCTAGAATAGGTGTTTTAGGTGGTTTAAAGTATGTTGAAGTACTCGTTCCTGAGAGTGTCTATGTTAAGGAGTTGTCTAAAACAGTTAATTTGACTATAAAGCTTTATGGTAGTGGAGTAGTCCATGACGTATTCTTAACAGTGTATCCATGTATACCAGTTGTTACACCATATAAGAGTGTCTATTATCTAGGAGATCTTTTTGCTCCAAATACGTATAGCTTGAATATTAAACTACTATACAATCCATTGTATTTAGCAACAACACCTATACCAGTAAGGTATGGTTCTATACCAATAGTCTTTACACTAATATATACTGATGAACTAGGCTATAGACATGTAGTCAATACTTCTTCAACAATAGTTCTTATACCATATATCAAGCTATCTATAAGAGATCTTAAGGCTGTTGAGAGAGATGGTGTGTTACGTGTATCTGGTACAATAGTTAATACTGGCTCCTCTATAGCTGAGAGAGTTAAGGCATTATTCATTGTAGATAATAATGTGTTATCAACATTTATTGGAGACATAGACCCTGGTTCTGAAGCATCATTCTCTATAGAGGGTTTAGTGAATATTAGTGTTGATAAGGGATTGCTTGTAATAACATACTATGATGCTTATGATCAAGAGCATAACTATACAGTTTATCTAGGTATAGTTCATGAGAAGGCTGGTGAGGAGGTTATACAACCACGTGAAGGACTAGGTTTTCTAGAATATACTACTATAGTATCTATAGTTACAGTGTTTCTAATAGTAGCTGGTTTGATGATATATAGGACTTTGAAGAAGCATGCTGAAAGACTTTCTGCTACAGAATAGGTGTGTGGTTGATAGCTATGGGCTTGTTAATGGCTGATCTACTAAGATACGCTGTTAAGGCTTTAACTGAGAGGAGGTTAAGAGCACTACTAACTATTACTGGTATAGCTATTGGTCCACTAGCACTTGTTATGATGACTAGTGTTGTTAGTGGCTATACTAGCTATGTTGAAGAACAAATTATGGGTTTAGGGCAGAACCTTATAGTATTGTTTCCACAGAAAGAGTATAGGCTTTCTAGTAAGGATATAGACTTTATAAAATCTATTGATGGAGTAGAGGGTGTTGGAGCATTCTATACTACTAGAGGGGTCATTAGATCTCCTCATGGAGAGGAAGAGGTTACAATATATGCTGTAGACATGGATCTAGTGTTTAAAGCTATTTCTGGACTAGATATAATGGAGGGTAGTAAGCCTTCATCATCTGATACAACAGCAGCTATTATAGGCTATAAGGTAGCCTATGACCCTGTTACTGGTGAGAAGATCTATGATATAGGTGATACTATACAAGTAATTGTATCAGAAGTTGTAGAAGCTGGTAAGATAAAGATTAAGAGAGTCTATGTTAGAGTAGCTGCTATACTTGAAGAATATGGTGGTGCCATGTTCTTAAGCCCTGACTCAACAATATTCTTATCACTAAATGCTGGTAGGAGACTACTCGATCTAGATGAGTGGTCCGGCTTATTAGTACTAGCTAAGTCTCCAGTATATGTTGACAGTATTACAAAGAAGCTTAGAGAATCGTATCAGGATGCAGCTAGAGTTATATCGTTTATAGAGATAGCACGTATAGTAAACTCTGTAACAGCAGCAATGAACTTTATAACATTCTCTACATCGCTATCAGCATTTGCTGTAGCAACAGCTGGTATTGCCGCTACAATGATAACTAGTGTTATAGAGCGTACACGTGAGATTGGTGTATTGAAAGCACTAGGCTTTACTGATAGACAGGTTATGGCCCTCATATTGTGTGAGGGAGTTATAATGAGTCTTATAGGCTGTTGTATAGGTATAACATTGGGTGCTATTGGAGCAAATATTCTAGCATCTAGAGGCTTTACGTTAAGAGGCGTGGTTGAGGCAAAGATATATGCTCCACCATCAATAACACCTACACTTATCATTAGAACAATATTGATAACAATATCAATAGGGATTATAGGATCACTTTTTCCAGCATACCGTGCATCAAAAATACCTCCAGCAGTAGCTTTGAGATACGAGTAGAGCTATCTCTTCTCCAACCCTATAATGTATTTAAAAGCAGAGTCAGCTGCTTTAGCTCCTTCAGCAACAGCTACTACTATTTGTTCAAACTTGTACTTACATGGACCTCCAGCTACGTCTCCAGCTACGTATAATCCTGGTAAGTTAGTACTCATATCTGGTTTAGCTACTGCTCTACCTTCTTCATCAACTTCTAAGCCAATCCTTTTAAGAAAATCTGTAGGAGGCTTAAGCCCTATCTCAATAAATACTCCATCAACTTCTAAAACACTCTCTAATCCAGAAGTCTTGTCCTGTACACGTATACCACGTACTCTATCATCGCCAATAATCTCTTTAACAACACTATTTACTATAAACTCTATCTTTGAATTAGCTCTAGCTTTCTCAACATAAACTGGTAGTGCTCGGAAAACATCCCTTCTATGTACTAGATAGACTTTCTTAGCAATACTTGCTAGATAAAGTGCTGATATGAAAGCAGAGTTTCCTCCACCAACAACGGCTACAACTCTATCCTTAAACAATGGTCCATCGCATGTAGCACAATAAGATACTCCACGGCCAAGAAACTCTCTCTCACCAGGTACGTTCAACCTCCTCTTCTCACTACCAATAGCTAGTATAACAGCATAGCATCTATAGACACCTCCTAGTCTAGTATAAACACTCCATAAACCATTCTCTCTCCTCAAATCAACTACTTCATCAACAACTATTGGTACACCATACTTCCTTACATGACCTACAAACTTTTCAACAAGAACGTTTCCTGGAGTATCTGGTAAGCCGGGGTAGTCGTCTACAACTATAGCTTCAGTCATAAGTCCTCCAACAATCTTTGTTACAACAACTGTTTTCAAACCATATCTTGCTAGATAGATTGCTGCTGTAAGACCAGCCGGTCCTCCACCAACAACTACTACATCATACTCTTTCTCAACAAGCTTTTCATGTCTAGATAGTCTAAAACTGAAACTTTTAACACTCACTCCCACTACACCTCTAAAACACTTCTATACTTGACTACTAATATACCGTGTGATTTCTAGTATAAGTGCTGGCTATGAATATGGTTATTAGGACCTACTTGATCTTTAGTACAGCTGATGCTCTAACTCTGCCATACTTTAGGTCTTCTAATGCCCTGTTAGCTTCTTCAAGACTATAGACTTGAGTATCTGGTTTAACACCTGCTCTAGATGCTTCTACTAGAAACTCTCTAACATCTTCTCTAGTAACATTAGCTACACTCTTAAGCTCTCTCTCAAACCATAGTAGCTTATAGTCTAGTTTTTCAAAAGGTGTCATATGTATTTCAGCAAATACAAGCCTACCACCCTTGTCAAGTTTCTTAAGAGCCTCTACTGCAACCCAGCTAACTGGTGCAAAAACTATTGCTGCATCAAGCTTCTTTGGAGGGCTGTCACGTGTATATCCAGCCCATGAAGCACCCATCTCCAAGGCTTTCTCTATCTTCTCCTCCTTACTTGTAAATACATAGACTTCAAGACCCTTGTAGACAGCTACTTGTAGTATAAGGTGTGCTGATGAACCAAAACCGAATAAGCCTAAAACGCCCTCTCCATAGTCTAGTAGTTTTGTTAACCTAAGTGCTCTATAGCCTATAGCTCCACCACATAGTAGTGGTGCAGCATCTAGATTGCTATAGTTCTCTGGTATCTTGTGTATAAAGTCTTTATGTACAACCATGTACTCTGCATAACCTCCATTAACACTATATCCAGTAAACAATGCTCTATCACAAAGGTTCTCTAACCCTCTCCTACAATACCTGCACTCTCCACAACTCCAGTATAGCCATGGAACACCAACACGTGTTCCCAAGGGTATGTCTCTAGCATCATCGCCTCTATCAACAACTACTCCAACAACTTGGTGTCCAGGTATTAGTGGAAGCTTTATTAGAGGTAGTTCACCCTCAACTATATGTAGGTCTGTACGACATACACCACATGCTTTAATCTCTAAAAGCACTTGTTCTCTATCTGGAACGGGTTTCTCAACATCCTTGTAGACTAGTGGTTTACTCTCTATACTAGACTGTCTATACAACACCATAGCTTTCAAATCTATCACTCCTCTAGTAATCTATCATAAGAGTTTAAGAATATTAAGGATTATACCTAGTATCTAGATTTAACGTAGAGGGTTTAGGTAAGCCATGTACATTATGCCAGAGACCTATATTATACCAGATACTGCTTGGAAGACAATATATGCTTTACAAGAAGTTAGTGCACTGTTGATCATATTCTCTATGATAGTATACGTTATACTTGAGAGTAAGTACACTAAATACATTATAACAACAACACTACTACTAATAACTGGGATAAACTATACAATAATAGCTATGCTAACAAAATACGAGACAATAAACATACTACCACTAGTAATAATAGAGACCAGCCACGGATACTCAACAACATCAATAGACTTTGGACAAATATCAATAATAATACTAGCAATAATATGGAGAAAACAACTATACAGCAAAACAAGACAGTTATACAAAAAACTAAAAACACTAAAAACTAAACCTATAAAAACCACACAAAAACTAGAAACAAAAAAGGAAGAAGCCGCCGTAGTATAGCCCGGCCAAGTATGCGGGCCTCTCGAGCCCGTGACCTCAGAACTAAGTGTGTCCTGAACGCGGGAAACCCGGGTTCAAATCCCGGCGGCGGCATATCCTCTCTCCAGTACTTATCCCATGGGCCCATGATATAGTGGCGTTAAAACAAAAACTAGCTCAAGGCAAGTTCTTATTGGGAGAACAAATGTTAGTGCTAGTGAGGATAGCTAAGACATTAATTGAATCAGGTTCTAGTCTCAGTAGAGTTATTGGTGTTTGTGGAGAATATAAGAGGAAGTTTGTCACTTACTATACTTCGTATAACTCCATCATTAGTACGTAAAAGCAAGTATTGTGTCGAGATTGGAACAGACTACGTGGATTACCTAGAGTGTGATGATGGAGATTTTTCTCCCGTACGTAGAAGTGGAAGCTGGTATATTAGATTCCCGATAGCTTACGAAGGTCCAGTACTCATTGTGCCTATAGAGAACGGGTTCAAGGTCTATTTACTCAAGTCTTAATGAGACTTGAGTAAAGATGTATTGATGTGTTTTGTCAAGTTTTCTTAGTTCCTATCGAGGGAGAGATGGTGTGAAATGTGCTACATAGTAGAAAAAATTGGGATGTTCTATGAGGAGATGCAACATTATTTAGACAAAATAAAGTAGGATATGTAATTGACTTTGGTTCACTCATAAATAATGAACAAATTAAAAGGGTCATCGAACATGCAGGAACCAGCATAAACCATTTACGACATATTGACGTCTTTATAACATATCTCCACTAGGATCATTATAGTCTCTTGCCCGACCTTTTAGCTGGAAGAAATATTCATGTCATTTATATGCATGGATTACCTGAGCCTACAGAAATTGCCGATAATTTATCGTTTTGTTTAGCAGTATTTGCTTTACTAGTTCCTGGCTATAAAATAATAATTGATATGCTTCAAAAAGGTACCATTGTACCATTATTCAGAGATGGCATAGTCGAAATGCACAACGATACTTTTGTTAGGGTTCTCTGACCTCCTAAGGTATTGCCGTCAGATTTAGCGAAGAGACTAAAACTGGTTTAGAACAAATTCGTGAGGACCTTGAAGGCATTCTCAAGTATCTAGGAGAAGATGCTCGTAAAGAAGTAACAAGGCTAAAGGATAATATTAAACATATACTCCATCAGCCTAGATATTCTGAGCTTAAGCCGAGACGTCTCATAGATAAGGATTTTGAGGAATTAGAGAAACCTATATGGAAGAATAATGAAGAGTCTATTAATAATGCTATCGAGTTTAACAAGGAAGTAAAGAAGAAATTAGGTGAGTTAGTCTATAGGTTTAGAAAGATTGCTAACGACATATCCTTAGTTTTGAAGATATATCGTGGAGACCCTTTATCGTCAAATAGTTGTCGTATAACTCTCATACCTGGCGAAGCACCTAATGAGATACTGGATCGCTTATCCATTCTCGAGTCTGGGGACATCCTAGACATAAGCATATAATGTTCCTAAGAGCATCACATCATGGAGCTTATTATGGTAAGTATATCGAAGATCATGGGAGCGTTATTGTATGGATCTCTTGGACTAAATACATGAAGCATACTGATCAATCTAATTCTAATTTATTGAGGGGCCTCATGAGTCCAAGAATCATTATTAAATTAGTTGCCGAAGATCTAGTAGAAGCTTACACTTATATGTGTTACCAATTTACATTATCCCTTAATCAAATGTATCAGTGTTGGCCGTGAAGTCAAGTATTTTTCGTCTATATGACGCTTCATTGCATCTTTAAAGCCACATTCAGGACTTCTTACTTTATGTCTATGCAAACTCTGCTATTATTGAGTTTGTTCTCCTACTGTATCTAAATGTTATATAAAGCAGTGTGAAGTGCCTAAAGAATACTTTTATAGTAGAAACTAAGTTTTTACTATGGTGAGCGTTGTGCTGCCATCTTCTTTGGTGTATGTTCCTAGGCTCCTCAACAACATATTTATAGACATTATTGACTCGGATAATAGAGATCTCCGCAAGACCCACCCTACACCACCTAACGATCTCTAACCCTGTAGACTCTAACGGGCTTCTCCTTAACAATTTCTAGATATCCCCGAGACTCCAGTAGCGATAGCAACCTACCAGCATAACGGCTATCAGTAGCAAGTACCGTTCACCTAAACCGTGTCTTCATCTATCAAACTATATCGTTCTGTATCG
>CAYZRH010000039.1:0-22653 GCA_964480805.1 uncultured Desulfurococcaceae archaeon | reverse complement strand
GAACAGTTGTTTAACAATCTAAATATAATATTATGTGTCTTTTAGATATAGGGTATTTTCCAGAAAATAGAGAAACCTTATTAAATATATGCACTATAATATATAAGAGGTGGGGGGTATCTTTGTCAAGTATAATTGATACAATACTTTTAGACAAAATAATTAGTATTGAGGTAGCTAATAAGGTAGTAAAAGAAGAATGGTCTAGAATAAGTGAAATAATTCTTAAAGTACATAACGAGCTTTCAATTATACTTAAACAGGATAAAGATATCCAAATAGGACAATTAATTAGATGGAGAAAAATGATAGAGAGTAATAATGAGCTAACTAATGGTCTACAATTTTGGAGTTTATGGAGTATTGTAAAAAAGGAATTCTTGCCAGAAGAACTAGCTACCAAATTAAACACGATGGAAATGAAAGCTCTTCTTAAAAAATCTCTGGAAGTAGCAGATCCTGTCAAAATAAAGGAAGAACTTATTGAGGTTGCTAATAAGGTATCTGGTTTTAGATATGCTGTGCCTACCACCTGGTTAACACTTGCTAATCCTAAATTATTTATACCGTATTCAAAAACAATTCTAAATTATTTAGAGAAAGTGGTTATTGATAAGAATGTTATTGAAACTCTTAAGAAATGGAGGGGGAATAGACGTAGTATTAAGAGGAATATAGAGCTTTATCTAAAGCTTTTAAAGGAATTTGTACATATAGTTAAGGAAAGAGACTATGAGTTCCCGTTAGAGATGATATATTATATTAAGCACTATATTAAGCACTATACTTCTTCTCCTATTACCAAGACCAAGACTAAGAGTACTAAGCATCTAGGTAAATCTATCCAAATAGCTAAGGTTTGTAGAGACTATGCGCCAATAATTGAAAAGATCAAGTCAGCGTTTATCAGTAATACACAAGTGGTCCTTTATGGACCTCCTGGTACAGGTAAGACTGTTATTGCTCAATGCTATATTAATGAAGATAATATAATAGATTATGATATTATTACATTTCACCAATCCTATAGTTATGAAGATTTTGTAGAAGGGTTTAGGCCTAGAGAGAGCAAGGAACTTGGTGTGTCTTATAGTATTGAAGATGGAGTATTTAAACGAATCAGTATAATAGCCTTATATAGTTTGCTTAAATCTATAAAGGAACTTACAGACGACATTAATGAATATATAAGATTTAATATTAGTGAAGAGAAATATAAAGAGATTAAAGCGAAAACATTAGCCAAACTTATAGAGTTAAAGGAAAAGAGGGTATTAGAAAAAATTAATCAAAAGATAATAAACACAAACAGAATTCCCAAATATTTACTTATTATTGATGAGATTAATAGAGGTAATATTAGTGGTATATTTGGAGAACTTATAACCTTACTCGAAAGAGATAAGAGAATTGGGGTGAAAAACCGTTTATAGCAACCCTACCATATTCAAGAGAGTCTTTTGGAATACCTATCAATCTCTATATTATTGGAACTATGAATACTGCTGATAGGAGTATAGCTTTTCTAGACTGGGCTTTGAGAAGACGGTTTAATTTCATAGAAGTAGGACCTAATCCAGAGCTGTTAAGCAATAAGAAGATAGAATTTAAATTAGGTGATAGAAGGATTATAGTTGATCTGAAGAGGCTTTTTAATAGATTGAATGAGAAGTTGGTGGAGGTAGATATAAATAGGGATCAGAGGATCGGACATACATATTTTATAGATATTAATAGTTCTAAAGAACTCTATGCTAGAATGTACCAGCAAGTTATACCACTAGTAATGGAGTATTTATACAATGATCCACTAGGCTTGGAGAAAGTATTAAAACCATTAGTTGAAGTTAGAAGTAATGGTTTGGTAGAAATTAATGATCCTTGTAGGAATGGTATTGATGAAGAGTGTTTATATAGATTTGGAGAGATGCTTAAAGAATTAATTAAGAGTGGAGCTGGCTCTACATAGATTACTCCATAGGGTTAGGTAATTGAGTGAACCAATAGTATTCTTTGAATATGATGAGAATGTTAGTGGTAGATTAACTGATAAGATTAAGAGGAAACTACGTAGTTTTAAGTATCCCAAGATCGAGGGCATGTGGAGGGCTAGGAGAAATGAAGAAGGGGAAGAGAAGGAGAGGTATATATTTGAATTCTATGAGGATAGAGTTAAGGCTAATGGATATATAGGCTTCGCTATTGTAGATGGAGCAGAGGTTATGGTTCTCCCTAAGGTTGCAAAAAATGTAAGTGACTATGGAGAAGCAATTAAACTTACACTAGCTATGATAGGGTATACATGTGGTCTAAACATAAGGAATATCGTGGATAGGGAGAAGATAACAATCCAAAAGATGCTGAGAAGCCCTACTCTCTATGAAGTACTTGTATTCTTTTATGCTAAAGCCCTATTAGACCAACTATACCTTGGTCGTAATAGGGATTATAGATATGTATATTCTGAAGAAAAGTATCTTAAAGGAAAATTAGTACTTACTAGACAAATTCTTAAGCCCCCGTATAAGTGGTTAACATTCAATATATACCATGCTAGATACAGTATTGATAATCTCTTAAACAGGATCTTTTTCTATACAGCTAATGTAGCTCTCAAGAAAACATTTTTTCCATTAAATAAACGATTGCTTAAAGAGATAATAAGCCTTCTTGATGAAGCTTATTGTAGGACAATTGATTACAAAGATCTTGAGCGGGTGGTCTTTACAAGAACTAATGAAAGGTTTAGAACACCCTATAGCTTAGCTAGGATAATTCTTAGAGGATTAAATATTTACAGGGCTGAAAAAGAAGCCTATGGATTCTTTATTGATACAAGCTGGGTATTTGAATACCTTGTTTATAAGGCGTTAATGTATTCACTAAAAGGCTATGCCATACTATACCAGGAAAAGCTGGCATACGGTTCAAGGAATAAATTTGTTAAAGAAGGTAACTCAGTCATCAGTATGATACCAGATATGATCATTAAAGAGGGTGATGAAATTAGGCTAGTCATTGATGTTAAGTATAAGGAGCTTAAAAACAAAAAACCTTCAAGTAATGATATATACCAAGCTTATTCATATCTACGGGCAATACAGGCATGTCAAGATAGTCCTTCAAAACTTGTACTAGTCTATCCAAAATACGGGAAATACAATGAATTCCTTACTAAGAAACCCATGGCAAACAAGAGTTATAGAATTAAATTCTTTGATGATAATGAAATCATACTACTGCCTTATAATCTAGAACATCTTAAAGAATTTAAGCTAATAGATGAGGACTTCATCAAAAACATAGAGAGAATATTAAAAAGACAATAGTAGTTTAGCAACGCGATAAACTGGTAGCTAATTCTAAGAAATTCTCTAAATAGCTTTATTACATCATTTAAGCTGTTAGATACTATATCTCTATGTCCTCTATCAATCGCCACTCTAAATTCAGCATTATATTAAGCTTCTTCTCTAATAATGTACTTTATCATCTATTTTACTAAGTGTTTTATTTACAATTACATCTATGTAATCCTCTATTCCATCAGATCTTTTATAACATGAACCCTAAGCTATAATAGCTAGTTTGCTTAGTTCACCTATTGATTTTTTAACGATATTAGATAAACATTCACTATATACATTCTAGGTCTTTATCATAATGTATTCACTACTTTGTATTGATTATGGAAAATATGTGTAATAACTAGTTTATGATATAGAGTATCCATATTGTTTACATAGATTGTTTATTACTTGTTTAAGGTCTCTAGCTAGATCTGGGGGTGGCAGATTGGGTTTGTGTTGTTCTAGTATTTTCTTTACTTTTTCTCTAGCTCTCCTCCTTATATCTAGTTTACCCTTCTTTATCCATCTTCCACGATCCATTCTATCAATGATCTTTGGGTGTGTTAGTTCTTTTCTCATATACTTTATTGTGTGTTTGTGTGTTAGATAGTTTCCTTTATCAATAGCTTCTAGTATAACACTGTAGGCTAGGTGTTCTTGGTCAAACAATAGTTCTCTAACAAAGCTACGTGCTTCACTTATAGCTTCAGCATCTATAACTAGTTTTTCAAGAGACTGTGTGTTTTCAAACTCTATCATACCTGGTCCAGAAACTATGTTAACACTCTTAAGTAGTGCTATAAGTACACCCCATCCAGTCTCTAGTCCAGCCTGGTAGTCTATTTCTTTAGAATCACTCAAGCCCATATAGGCATGTGTTGGTAGGTTAAAGTACTTAGCTACCTCAATATATAGTGTTGTTAATAATAGTGATTCTGGTGAAGCTATAGCTGTTGTACCATACCTCATATCAAAAACTGTTGGCGAACCACCATAGATTACTGGAGCACCCGATCTAATGATCTGTGCTATAGTTATACACGCTAGTGCTTCAGCATGGTGTTGTATTAGTGAACCAAGTATTGTGACTGGAGCTGTAGCACCTATTTGAGGCATTGGTATAATCTCTATAGGAACCATGTTCTCAGCAAGATCTATGATGTTCTGTGAAGCAATCTCTGAGAGAGATAGTGGTGGAGAAGGACATAGATCAAATACTGCTATAGGCTTAACACTCTGATCACTGAAAACACTCAGTATCTCAAGCATTCTAGGTACACCATCCTTCTCAAAAGCACCAGTTACAATAGGCTTACTAGAAACCATTAGTATAGGATACAGTCTTATAAAATCACGAGTCTCTATAGGAGCATCCATAGGTACAAGAGCAGTACTCTGAAAACAGAGCTCATCTAAAGCATCAACAACTAATGCAAAATCCCATAAATCCCTTAACACAGGATCCCTAGGTTCAGTGCCCCCAAGATCAAGTATCTTAGTAGCAGCAGAACCAGGGTTGAAGAAGGTGTTATCACCACCAACTCTAAAAACCTGTTCTCCATCACGACTATAGATAGTTATTGTCTTTGGAGCTTTCTCTAAACACTTTATAACAAGATCTCTTGGAAACCTAGCACGACCGCCCTCAACACATAAACCAGCTTCTAAGAGCCTCTCAATAAGACCACGGTGTTTTATAAGAAAACCCTTCTCCTCAAGTATGTTGAGTGCATACTCGTGTATAGTCTCAACCTCTTCCCTAGATAAAACACTTAGTCTTGGAACAACCATTACTCTACACCAAGTAGTTTCTTAAAAACATGTACTGCTTCAAAAGCATCTCTAGCATAGCCATCAGCACCTATACTCCTAGCCCACTCTTCATTAACAACAGCACCGCCTACAACAACTTTTACACAATCCCTTAAACCACGTCTCTCCAACTCTTCAATAACAACTCTTTGCTCAACCATAGTAGATGTCATAAGAGCTGATAAACCAATAGCGTCTACACCATAGTCTCTAACAGCTTTAACAAAATCCTCTGGAGCTACATCAACACCTAGATCGATTACTTCAAAACCAGCAACCGTAAGCATTGTAGCAACAAGGTTCTTACCAAGCTCATGTATGTCTCCACGAACAGTACCAATAGCTATTCTACCAAGCCTTCTAAAACTCTTCTTTAAAAGCCTTTCTCTAACAACTTCAAAACTCTTCTTAAAAGCTTCAGCACTCAATAAAACCTCTGGTATGAAATACTCTTCACTCTCAAACAACTCACCAACAACCCTCATAGCAGGTTCAAGAGCCTCTCTTACAATAACATCTGGTTCAACACCTTTCTCAACAAGCTCTCTAGTAACACTACATGCTCTCTCACAATCGCCATCAATAACAGCTTTCCTAAGAATTTCAAGAAGCTCCTCCACACCAACCATAACACCATCATCCCTCAACCCTCTTTAGTTTAAGAGATTCTATCCAGTATCTACTAAACTTATCTTCTAAAGGAAGTTCTATATGAACAGCTCTTCTAACAACTCTATACCCGTATAAACGATAACTTCTTGATAGAAGAAGCTGTATAACACCGAGACCAACAGCATTACCTACTACAAAGACCTTATCTAATGGAATACTTGGTATAACACCTATCTCTATAAGATCAATGGGGTCTAGTGATGAACCAAAAGAACCAGCTATATAGACACCACATAGATCACTTATACCTAGACCAGCTTTATCAAGTAACACTCTCCAAGCACTAGCTATAGCTGCTTTAGCTTTCTGAAACTCTCTAACATCACTTTGTGTAATATAGATTCTAGGCTCTCCATCAACTTCCTGTATAACAATGGTTTTAGAGCCATTAACAACTCTATCCCATTTCAATAAAACACCATTCTCACTAACTATATTGTGTCTCCTAAAATCAGCTATAGCACTAACATATCCAGAACCAGTTATACCAACTGGTTTATCAATCAAGGGCTTCCACTTAAACCCATTACTAGTAATCCACAGTCTCCGTATAGCTTGGCTAGAATAGCCTACACCACAGGATAAGTGCATACCCTCTATAGCAGGTCCAGCTGGAGCTGATGTTACATAGTACTCTCTACTACTCTTAACAAGCACGATCTCTGAATTAGTACCTATATCAATTAATAGATATGGTGGTCTAGCACCTAGTCTTGAAACAACAACTAGATCTGCTAAAGCATCTGAACCAACAAAAGACTTAAACACTGGCGGTACAAGTATGGGTCTAGTAGGTAGTTTCTTAAAACATAGGGCTCTAGCATCTGTTATAATAAATGAACTAGGTAGAGGTGATCTATAGGGGCTTCTAGTAAGTGGTGTAGGATCAACTCCTAAGAATATAGATAACATAGCTGTATTACCAGCAACACCAATAAATGCTATATCGTCTAAACAATAGCCAGACCCACTAACTATACCTACAACCTTATCTTCAATAGCTTCTATAGTAAGAATCCTCATTCTCTCTAAAACACTTCTATCATATAGTATAGTTGTTAACCTAGATACTACGTCATCACCATATCTAGACTGGGGATTAAGCAATAGATCGGAGCTTACAAGACTTCTCTCCTCTATATCATAGAAGTATAGAGCTATCTTAGTTGTACCAAGATCTACTCCTATATACAGTCTCTTATTAAGAGAAGCTATGTTAGATAAATAGCTCCTACTAAATTCTCTAAAACACTCTCCATCATAGTAGATCATGTGTTCTCTTAAACCATTTAATATACTTTGTGGAAGAGGATTGTCAACAGCTAGTGGTTGATTAAAAGTCTCAATAGAGCACTCTACACACCCCTTCAATACATGATCTAGTTCTATAACAGTATCTCCATAAACTCTTGTTTGACAAGCAAGTCTATAGCCCCTACTCAACACATTGTGTAAAAACTCGTTACCAGTAGGTTTACTAACAACTCCCTCAACAACTCTAACAATACACTTACCACACAAACCCCTACCACCACACGGGCTAGAGTATTCTGGATAAACACTCTTTATAGCATCAAGAAGGGTTTCTCCATAACCTATATCAACAACTCTATTAAATGGCTTAATAAATACTCTAGGCATCTCCTTTAAATACCTCTCTACAAACAACTACAATTCTATAAAGCTTCTCAATAGCTACTCTATAAGCCTCTATGGAGGGTAGAAAACCCTTTAATGGGCCAAACCCACAGTCTGGTTTAATAAACAATAGTCTTTCTCCATAAACACTCCTAGCCTTTAAAACAAATTCTCTTACCTCATCTAGACTCTCTACACATGGATCATGGTTTGATACAACACCTACTGCTAGATACTTATCATATCTATCAAGTTCTCTCATACTATATGCTTCAAAGTTTCTAGGATTCTCTTTAAACTCGTGATCAAGTATCTTAACACTACTTGTCTCTAACAATATCTCTTTAACAAGTGGTGGTATTCTACCACATACATGTACGCCAGTCCATACACTACTAGCTATACCTTTAAAGATCCTGTCAAATGCTTCAACAAAATCACTAACTCTATAGCCGTAGAGTATTCTCTTCCTACCAACTATAACAGATAGTATGGGTTCATCAATAACTATTAGTCCATAACCTAGTCTAGCCATATAGTTAACTACTTCCTTTACAAAATCTACTAGAAACTCTAGAGTATAACCTTTATTAGTTAGAATGGATGATCCAAGATCCCTCGATCTAGGAGCTTTATCAACAAATATTTTTGAAGCAAGTGTAAAGGGTCCAGTAACTGGAGCACGTAGTCCTTTAAACAAATTATTCTCTCTATAAAACTCTATAGCTACTTCAGCCTCCACTACCTTAAACTCTTTAGGCATCTCTCTTCTATCAGTAGCTATGAACACGTTATTGTATTTAGTAAGACTACCAGTTTCAACTAGTATTTCTAGAAACATTTTTGTAAAATCACGTAGTTGTGGGTATGGAGGATAGTCTATTCCAATATTCTTTAAATCATCTAGTATTCTTAATACATTATCTACACTATAGTCTAGAGGGAAGCTTCCAACATGGGTTGTATAGACTGTCACTCTCTTAAACACCATCTACTTAATACATGTAGGGCTTTGTCTATATACGTTATTGTTTAGAGAAGGTGTTTTATGTAAAACTGTTTCTAGGTAAGATTAGGTATTTGTTTTCTTATAGTAGAAAAGTTGATTGAGTATAATGTTTATAGAATATTATGGTGTAGGGATGTCTAGTGAGTTCCATGTTTACGGTCTTAAACTACCAATAATATCTCCTGGAGACGATATTGTAGAACTTATAGTTAGAGTAGCTAATAGTCAGGGAATAGGGTTTAGAGATAGAGATGTATTAGTGGTTACTAGTAAGATCTTGTCTAAGTCTATGGGCTTACTTGTAAAAATAGATACTGTTGAGCCGTCAAAGAGGGCTATAAAGATTTCTAAAAAGACTGGTCTTGACCCACGTGTTGTAGAGCTTATACTACGTGAGAGTGATGAGCTTGTAGCAGCTATTCCTTTTAAGAAACTTGTTGATGATGGTGTAATAGATATTACAAAGATAACATATGATATCGATCTAGCTTATAAGGCTTTAGAGTATTATAGAACAGTACTTATTACAGTACGTGATGGTATGTTGTGGAGTGAGTCTGGTATTGATACATCTAACCACCCGCATGGAGTATACTCTATACCACCTCGTGGCCTAGATAGAGTTGCTAGAGAACTTTCTAACAAGATACTACGTAGAACAGGTAAGCATGTAGCTGTAGTTATATGTGATACAGAGCTATTCATCAACGGCTCACTAGATATAGCAAGGGGGTCATACGGTATAGAGCCTATATCGAAAAGGTTTGGTGAACTAGATATGTATGGTAAACCAAAGTTTGGCGGCGTAGACCATGTAGCACACGAGATCTGTTGTACAGCAGCACTTGTTATGAAACAAGCAGGAGAAGGTATACCAGCTGTAATCATACGCGGTCTAGACTATGAATGGTGTGAGTGTGGGTTAGGGGAGTCGATACCTATGAGTATAGATTGTTTAGAAAAGGCTTTAAAGAGGACTATAAGGCATACAATAAAAGTATTTGGGTTATGGAGGGTTTTGAAGAAGCTACTGTTCTAGTAGTTACTACTAGGGACTAGTTCTAAACACTATAGCTAGTTATTGTTAGGCTCTACCTTAGACTCCATCCATTAACTATGCTCTGTAGTTCACTAACTAGTTCATCAATATTGTCTTGTGTTGCACAAGCATATATTATTATTGTACGGTCTCTCTCTTTATCATAGAATGTTATAAAGAATCCACGTAACACTACTTCTTCATATGGTTCTACATCACTCCTTGATACTATTCCACCATACATATAGTATGCTTGATAGCCCTGATAATCTATTACAGTAATATTCTCAACTAGGTCTACATAGGTATATGGTTTTGGACAACCATGCATTCCTAGCCAGAAGTTTTGATCCCATATAGCAAACTCTGATACAAGACCTACATCACTAGGATCATGGTATCCCTGTACCCAGTACATTCCAATCCATACCTGATACCCTTTCGAGCCTCTATCAAAACGATCTACTGGGTAGTAGTAGTTGTTTATACCCTTCTCACCTATAGGTAGCCATACAAAATCCATTTTGTATGAAATCTATAGTAGCCACTATTATCTGTAAACCCGTATACTACACCCCATTCATTAATAGTGATGCTTATATAGCTGAATCCAAGAACAATAGCTATTATAGCTAGTGGGATAAAGTGTCTATAGTTGAGTTTATCGTAGGCTAGGAGTTTCTGCACAACTGTTTTTGAGATAGCTTGTGCTATAGTTATTGAGGCTATTGTATCAAACAATAGTATGTAGAAACCACGCATCCGTAGAAACAATAATATATAGTCAGTGGTGTGGGAGACTAAGGCGTATAGGAGTATCCATGAGAAGCCATAGATTAGAGGTAGTACTAGATATGAGATCCACCAGTAGCCACTTATTCTCCTAAAAAACACCCATGCTACTATACCAGCTAGTACAAGGATCCATGATGCTATAATGTATACTTTATAGTAGAGGGTGAGGAGAGCTGTAGTTGTTAAAGAAGCTAGTATAGTCCACGGTAGTGGAAGTAGTGATGCCGCTAAGTATACTCCAGTAGAGTCGTAGTAGCCTGGTATATGGAGAGCATCGCCGAGTATGCGGGTACAAAGGCTTAGGAGTGTAGCAGTGACTACTATGTAGATTCTATACCATGATCTTATATCCGGTCAGCCCTTACTGAAGTGTTTGACAACTTGGTTGTTACTACAAATATATTTCCTTATACAAAGACATATAATAACTACATGCTCCCTATAGCTCTATCTATTTAGACACGTGTGTACGGGGGTGTTTTATAGAGTGTTGTCTAGAATGGTGGGAGCTACTGTTATAATGCTTGTGTCTATGCTATTTACATCACTAGTATGTTGCCAGTGTCTAGCTGATAGAGTTGTAACACTACCCTTTAGTAAATTCACTAAATTAGATAAGCCTATTCTAGAACCTACCGGCTATGGATTTGATGCAGCAGCTGTCTATAACCCTGCTGTAGTCTATGTTAATGGTACTTTCTATATGTTTTATAGAGCACAAGCTAAATGAAAAGGTACATCAGTAGTAATGCTTGCAGATAGTAGTGATGGAGTACACTTTAGAAGACTTAACATAACTGTATTGTATCCTACACTGAAGTGGGAGATCGGCAGTGGCTGCGAGGATCCAGGGATTGTAGAAGTTAATGGTACATACTATATGACTTATACAGCATATGATGGAGAGACTGCTAGACTAGCACTAGCTCGTTCAAAGGATCTCATTCACTGGGAGAAGCTTGGACTAGTGCTTCCAGACTGGGGCTGGTGTAAGTCTGGTGCTATACTACCAGTTAAGGTTAATGGAAGGTACATCATGTATTTTGGAGACTCTAATATATGGATAGCATACTCTAGTGATATGATACACTGGGTTACGGATAGAGACTGGGCTGTCCTTAGACCTAGAAAGGGGTTTTTTGATAGCAAACTTGTTGAACCAGGTCCTCCACCTATACTGACTGATCATGGTATATTATTGATATATAATGGTGCTGATGAAGACAATAGGTATAGTATTGGATGGGTTTTATTCTCACTAGATGATCCATCTAAAGTTATAGCTAGATCTAGTGAGCCCATACTAGAGCCTACGCTTCTGTGGGAGAGGGATGGACAAGTACCAAATGTTGTATTCGCTACATCACTAGTTGATACTGGTGATAAATGGCTTCTCTACTATGGCAGTGCTGATACATATGTTGGGTTGGCAGTAGCTAATAAGACATTGTATGAGGTTTCTATAGTGGAGAGTGTGGAGGAGATAGATCATGGCTATGATCTTACATACTACTGTTTCATGACTATCATATCTATAGTTCTATTATTGGCTATACTTAGGTTTATACATAAGTATAGGTAGTAAGGGGGCTTCCGCTATCTATTTAAAAACTATTTTAGGTATACCCAGTTGTTTTGTTTAGACTTCCGTCCTTAGCCTTGGGTTGAACATCTCATCTATAGCGTATGAGAATAGTATCAGTCCTACTTGTAACCCTATAACAGCTAGTATTGGAGCTGCTATATAGTGCATAGTGTCTAGACGGTGGTGTGCACCTGCTTGAGCATAGGCCATGTTAAGCATTATACCCCAGTTGAATGATGTAAACGGTAGTACTCCAAGAAAGTACAGTCCTACTGAAGCATAGATAGCTCCTGTTGTAGCAAATATAAAGTTTATAGCTATATAGCTCATAAGGTTAGGCATGATCTCAAAGAACACTATATGGTATGTTGGAAGCCCTAGTGCTTTAGCTGCTTCAATAAACTCTCTCTGTTTAATACTTAGAACCTGTGATCTAATGCTTCTCGCCAGCCCAGCCCATGCTGTGACACTAAGCATTAAACCAACAACCCAGGGGTCTGTAGCACGTATAACTGTTGCTAGAACTATTAGTAGTGGTAGACCGGGTATTGTCATAACAATATCTGTTATACCCATTAGTATAGCATCTACTATACCGCCCTTGAATCCAGATACCATTCCAACAGTTATACCTACAAGTGTTGTTATAAGACCAGCTATGAAGGCTATCTGTAGTACTGTTGGAGCACCCCATACTATCTGAGCCCATATGTCTTTACCAAAGTAGTCACATCCAAGAGGATGATCTATTGTTGGAGGTATTTTAAATAGTGTTGGAGCTAAATATCTATCACAAGTCCATGGGCGTGGATAAGGTGTTATGTACGGTCCAATAGTTGCTATGAATATATAGAATGCTAGTATTAGGAATCCAGCAAAAGCCTTCTTATTCCTAACAAGTATCTTACCAGGAACTATGATCCAGTCATGTATTATTGTTTTAACAACTTCTTTACGAGATATAATTACATGTTCTCCTCTACTCATTACCTTACACCCCTACGTATACGTGGATCTAGGAAACCGTATAGTATGTCTGCTATGAATGTTCCAAGAACTACTGCTATAACTATGACGTCGAAAGTACCGATCATTAGATACCAGTCACGGTTCTGTATAGCCTGATATAGCATATAGCCTACACCTGGATACGAGAATATATACTCTATAAATATTGAACCGCCAAACATGAATCCAAGACTTATCATAAAGCTTGTGAATAATGGTAGTATAGCGTTTCTACCAATATACGTAAATACTATTCTACGTGAAGCTATACCACGTGCTTTAGCATAAGCTATATAGTCTTCGCCAAGAACACTAACAGTACTACCACGCATACCTAGAGCCCACCCGCCAAGATGGACTATAACCCATGTTAGTATAGGTAGTGCTGCATGGCGTAGTACATCAGCTATAAACTCTAGTGTAAAACCTGGTTCTACACTATATGCTCCACGTATAGGAAACCATTTTAGCTGGAATGCAAAGAATGATAGCATGAATATTGCTACCAAGTACTCTGGTATAGACCTTGTTATAGAGAATACTAGTGCTAATGCACTATCAAGTTTACCTCCATGTTTATAAGCCATGATCATTCCAATAAATATTCCAAGACCAAAGCTTATAACAAGAGCTGTAGCTACTATAAGGACAGTCCATGGTATACGGCTTGCAAGTAGTTCAGCTACACTAGCTCCAGTACTATATGATATTGATACACCTAGATTACCTCTTAGAAACTTAGACATATAGTCAATATATTGTTCAAGTATAGTACCCTTAGGTATAAATGGTGCAACACTCATAGCAAGCTTGTGTGCTTCATCATAAGACATTCTATACTGGTATATGAATTGCTGTGTAAGAGCTTCTATAGGGTCTCCAGGCATACTACGTACTATAAAGAATGTTAGTGATGCTGCTACAAGTATTGTTAGCACAGCTAATAGAGCTCTTTTAATAAACCAGTTCAACACCCGTCCTCCACACAGCTATTTATGGACTACAACCTATATCTTTAGAACTAAACCTATAAAAACAACACCTATTTGAACTAAATAACTAGCTATTTAGGCTATTTAAGATAAGACTTTGTTAAGAGGGCGTATATACTAGAAGGAGGATCTTATAGAGAAAAAACGTTATTGTTTAATATAGTTCTCTATACACTACACCTACTTCCTTCTACGCAGTAGGATTACTGCTATTATAATGATTATTATCACAATAATTATACCGCCAATTAACGCCATGTTTACTCCAGGGGCTGGCGTAGTTGTTGGTGTGGTTGTTGGTGTTGTAGTCGGACTTGTTGTTGGTGTTGTGGTTGGTGTGGTTGTTGGACTTGTTGTTGGTGTTGTAGTGGTTGTTGGTGTACCCCAGAATTCTGGGTTTGGTTCAACGTACCCATGCTTTATCATGAAAGCTAGTGCTTCAAGATGTCCGCCAGCAGCGTTCTGCCATAGATCGAAGTTCTCCTCTGGGTTAGGCCAGTTGAAGTGTTCTTTGTTAGCGAATAGGATTAGCTTCTTTTCAGCTATTGGGAATTCTGGTAGGTAGTAGTTGACTGCATAAGCTAGTTTCTGTGCAGCATCCTTTTGTTCAGTTTCGTCAAAGCTTGAAGCTAGTACATCAACTAGCTCTTGTACATTAATGTCTACTCCAAAGTAGTCTAGATGTAGTGTTTGTGGGAATACATCTCCCTGTACTTGTGTTCTTGGACGGTTGTTTACTTCTATCCACATTCTCTCCATAGCCCTCCACGGATAGATCATCCATGCACCAAAGAAGTCTATAGCTAGATCATAGTTTCCACCAAGATACCATTCATCACTCCAATAGCTTGGAGACTCTGGTGTACGTAGCTCAACTTGTATACCAAAAGCACCTAGTTCATCAACAATCTCTTGGGCAGCTGCAACCCAGTCAGTCCATCCACCGGGAGCTACCATTATAAGCTTAAACTCTTCACCACCAGGTGTATACCACTTACCATCTTGGAATGTAAAACCAGCTTCTTCTAGAAGCTGCCTAGCCTTATCTTCATTATGCTCATACTTCTCTAAGACACCGACATCCTTCAAGTCCTTAATCCAGTCTTCAGCAACTTTTAGTAAACCAGTTGGGTATTCTACAGGTTCAAATAATCCAGCACCTGCAGCATTAGCTATTTTCTCTCTATCAAGTACGTAGGCAATAGCTTTTCTAACTCTTAGATCCTGTAACCACTCATTCTTAAAGTTGTATACTAGAGCGAAACCAGATAGGTCGTAGATTGGGACAATTTTTGAGAAGGGTTTTCCTTCAAGTTCCTGCTTAACTTCTGGAGGCATCATGAAACAGTCGTAATCTAGTTCACCAGACCTATAGTACTCCCACCCAACCTCATTACTTGTAATATAGGGCATCACGATCTTATCGATCTTAACATTATCAACATTCCAGTATTGATCAAACTTTTCTAGCTCAACCTCACTTGATGTAATCTTTACAAACTTAAATGGACCAGTACCAACTATTGTATCTGGCTCAAAGCTCATTAGATCCTGTAGTATCTGATCATACTGGTCTTCAGAAGCATTAGCTATCTGGTCAGCCCACTGTCCGTAAATGTGATAAGGTGCTACAATAAGTCCGTCTTCCCATAGTAGGTAGTGTCTTAGTAGATAAGCCCATTGTTTAACATGGAACTCAACTGTATAGTCATCAACAACTTTTACATCATCAATATAGTTCCATACAGACTTACCCTGAGCCTTATAGATCATGAATGTAGTCCATACATCTTTAGCAGTAAACTTTGTACCATCGTGCCAGTAGACATCCTGTCTTAGATGAACAATAATCTTGTTTTCATCTTGTTTAAACTCCCATTCTGTAGCTAGTTCAGGTATGTATTCATTAGGTACTTTGTTCCAGAAGGCAAGTCTTTCATAAATTAAACCAGTGATTCTAATAGCTTTTGGAGCAAATGGATTATACTTGTTAGCTGGCGGCGGTTGCCACCAACCATGAGTATGTAGGATTACTTCTTGTCCTTGTGCTGTAGTTGCTAGTGGTGTTATTATAGATGCTATGATTAGGATCGAAGCTATTATTATTAGGAGGCTTCTCATACTAGACACCAAGGTATACATTATACTTTATCAGATAGATAGCTTTGTATAGGTAAATAAAATAGTTTTCGTATTATAAGTACATGGGTATTACTTTATCCTTTGTGGTTAGGCTTCCCTAACCTCCTCTCCTCATCTCCCAATAGTAGTCTAGTGTAATACCTATAATGAATACTATGAGAAGTATGATACCCAGTATACATGCTACAAACTCTGCAGACCCTGTTCTTAAGAAAAAGAGTGAGAATATGTCTAGTATTAGAAAAGAAAGTGCTATAGACAGTAGTGTCTTATATAATCGTGCAAACACTCCATTAATACACCACTTCTACGTATATAGATGGCATGCTACATAGTGGTTCTTCTTAATCTCAACAAGTTCTGGTACAACACTACTACACTTGTCTATGGAGTATGGGCATCTTGTATGGAACTTGCATCCAGGAGGCGGGTTTATAGGACTAGGTATATCAAGACTCTTAAGCTTAATAGGTTTCTTCTTCCTAGACAACTCTGGATCAGGTACAGGTACAGCTGATAATAGAACCTTTGTATATGGGTGTAGAGGGTCATGTATAACTTCTTCAGCAGGCCCCATCTCAACAATATTACCAAGATACATAACAGCTATCAATCCACCACCCTTAGCTGTAAAGTAACGTGCTGCACCAAAGTCGTGTGTTATAAATAGGTATGATGAACCAAGCCTCTTCTGTAGATCAAGCATGAGGTCTAGTATACCTATTCGTAGTGATACATCAATCATGGTGATAGGCTCATCAGCTACAATAACAAGCGGGTTAACACTAATAGCACGAGCTATAACAACACGTTGCCTCTGACCACCACTAAGCTGGTGTGGGTATTTGAATAGGAAATCCCTAGCTGGATGCAGACCTACAAGCTCTAGTAGTTCAGAAACCTTCTCTATAAGCTTTGAACGTGAACGAGCAATACCCCATTTACGTAGTGGTGTTGATAGTGTTTGGAAGACTGTTTTAGTAGGGTTAAGGCTTGCATAGGGGTCTTGGTGTATAATCTGAACATTACGGCGGTATTTCATATACTCTCTACGGCTCATTCTACGTATATCCTTACCCATATAGAGCATTACACCACTAGTAGGCTCTATAAGGCCAGCTATAACCTTGCCAAGAGTAGTTTTACCACAACCACTCTCACCAACAAGTGTTATTATCTGGCCCTTATCAATAACAAGGTCGACGCCGTCAACAGCTTTAACATATAGTGTTTTACCAAAAATACCTCTACGTACAGGAAAGTATACCTTTAAATCTCTTACCTCTATAAGTGGGGGGTTCATATCTAACCACCCTCCTTAGCATATAGCCAACAAGATACATAGTGTCCTTTCTTTAACTCAACATATGGTGGATGCTTCTCTCTACAAATATCCATAGCACGTGGGCATCGTGGAGCAAACAAACACCCTGGCGGCGGGTTTATGAGATCTGGTAATGTACCAGGTATAGACTTCATCTCACTAATATCTCCTACAAGACTGGGTATACTCTTCATTAAAGCTACTGTATATGGGTGGTAGGGGTTCTTAAAAACAGTAAACACGTCACCAACTTCTACAACCTTACCAGCATACATTACTCCAACACGATCAGCTAGATCGGCTATAACAGCTATATCATGTGTAATAAATATCATTGTAATACCAGTCTTAGCATGTAGGTCCTTTAGTAGATCGAGAATAAACCTCTGTGTAAGTACATCAAGAGCTGTAGTAGGCTCATCAAGGATAAGAACATCTGGACTAAGAAGCATAGCTAGTGCTATCAAAACCCTCTGCTTCATACCACCACTAAGTTCGTGTGGATAGCTATTAAGTACACGTTTAGGCTCAAGATTAAGTAGTTCAAGAAGCTCACTAGCACGTTTAACAACCCAGTCCTTATCACTAACACCATGTGCACGTGCAGTCTCCATAAAGTGATCCTTTATTTTAAGAACAGGATTTAGTGCATTAAGAGCTGCTTGCGGTATGATTGAGATACGTTTCCATAGCATCCTTCTAAGCATCCTACTATCTAGTCTAACCATGTCTGTTCCATTAAACAATATAGAGCCTTTAACAATACGTGCTGTTGGTGGAAGTATTCTCATAATAGCCATGGCTAGTGTTGATTTACCACTACCAGATTCTCCAACAAGGCCCATTATCTCTCCACGCTGTATATCAAGATCTACTTCATTAACTGCTTTAACGTATCCACGTAACGTCATATAGTATACATTTAGACCACGTATTTCAATAATATTCTCATTACTACTAGACATCCTAGCTAACACCATCAATATATAGAATGATAGATGCTAGGTAATTTATATCTCTCTCTATAAACTCGTTAGAACTATTTATAAACTCATATAGCTACTATATAATCATATAGTAAGTAAAAAGAACTAGTAAATTCTCCCCCTATCTAAAACACCTAGTACATCATTAACGTCGATCTCACCGATACCAACTACGAAATCTCCAGCACCATATGTTACCAAGTACTTATCACCAGTTCTCCACAGCCCGCATGGGAATATTGTGTATGGTCTGTCTCCAAATAGTTCATAGGTCATTCTAGGCTCCATAATATATGATGGTGTGACAGCTCTTACAACAACCTCTTCTCTATTAAGCTCAAGCTCTATAGCAAATAAACGGTAAGCCCTTATCTCACGATCAACACCGTGTATGAAAGATATTACAGAGTTAGAGCTTATAGGTATAGGTGGTGTAGCCCATCCAACTTTCTCTTCAAAACCAGCTGGTGACAAGACTTCTACAGTACCATAAACACCTACTTCTCTAATACCTCCATCACTATCTGATAAGTCGTCACTAACTCTACTAATAGTTAAGTAGGCAACATTATCATCCATGTGTGGGCGGTGGAAGAAGTATAGCTTATCACCTAGTTTAACAAGGAAGGCATCTTTATCACTAAGTACGTGTCTACGAAGCTTTTCACCAAGAGTGTGTACACATATCTTCCTCCAAGAACCATTACTAAGTACTGCTGTAACTGGTAGTGTAAGTTCTAGACCGAGTTTGTGGTTAAAATAGTTTACTGTACGACCACAGTATGTCATAAGGATCTTGTCGTCTATAGCATATACACGTGGATCCTCAGTACCCCATATATCGTACCTATTATCAGGGCTGATAACAATCCTTGATCTATATGTTTTCTTAGAAACAACACCACTATATATATCATCTAAAGGAACTCTTACTTCAATAATACTTGATACATAAGTGAAATAACCCATGACAATACGGGCATAGATAATAGCTCCACCTCTATCAACCATTATAGCTGGATTAAAGATCGCTGTAGGCTTGCTAACCGGAAAGCCATCAATAACAACATTATCACGAGACAATACCCCAAGCCTCTTAACAACATCACTAGTCTTAAAAACCCTTACCTTGCCAACATCCTTATAGCCTATAGCTTTAGAAAAGTACTTAGAATACACTGGCTGAGCCACTAGACATTCCCCTCTAACACACTACTAGATAATTCTAACTAAATACACCACTACCTATTAAACATTTAATATAAAAACACTTATACCTGTCACTAGAAAATCTATAGAGAAACTATTAATAGAATAGCCTCCCGGGATATAGGTAAAGGAACATAGTTAGCCCATCTTGTTTGTTCTCTAAAATATGTATGAGTGTGTATAAACACTTGTTTAGTTAAAATAGTCTACTAGTATATTCTCCCCTTATCTAGCTCTGTTAATAACTGATCATAGTCTATTGTTGCTAGGCCTACCATATAGTCTCCTGCTCCATAAGATAATAGTATCTTATCACCTATTCTCCATAGTCCACAAGGCAGTATTGTGTATGGTCTGTCTCCAAATAGTTCATAGGTCATTCTAGGCTCCATAATATATGATGGTGTGACAGCTCTTACAACAACTTCTTCCTTACCAAGTTCTAGTTCTAGAGCAAATAAGCGGTATGCGTGGATATTTCGATCAACTCCATAGGCTAGAGCTATTAATTGATTAGGCTTTATACGTATTGGTGGTGTAGCCCATCCAATCTTTTCTTCAAAACCTGCTTTAGATATTGCCTCTATAAAGCTGTAGAGCTTAACTTCTCTAAGTCCTTCTTTTAGAGCTTTTACACCATACAATTCTTCTCTTTCAATACTACTTATAACCAAGCGGTAGCTACCGTCAACCATGTGTAGTCTATGGAACAAGTATATGTTATCACCAGCCTTTACTAAGAAACCATCTTTATCACTAACAACTTTATCTCTAAGAGCATCACGTACTCTATAAACATGGACTTTACTCCAAGAACCATCGCCTCTACTAATAGCTGTCAATAACACTGTTCTTTCAGTAAAAACTCTTGGATCAAAATACTTTGCTGTACGGCCACAATATGTCATAAAGACTCTGTCGTCAACCAGATACGTGCGGGGGTCTTCAGCACCCCATATATCATATCTTGTTGATGGGTAAACAACTATTTTTGAAGCATATGTGTTAATGTTTACTGTCCCACTCCATATGTCATCTATTGGTACTGGTATTTCTACAATACTAGATACATACATGTAATAACCTACAACAATACGTGCGTAAAGGTATACGTAGTCTTCTCTAACAATCATTGATGGATTAAATACAGCTACTGGATTAGTTATAGGATAGTTGTTTACAAAAACACGGTTACAAGATATTACACCAACCCTACCTACTATATCGTTTGTCTTAAACAATCTCCTGCTAACAGCTTCTCTATAACCATGTGATTTAGAGAAGTATTCTTCAAAACTACTACTTGTATTCAAAACTAGTTAACACCTCTAAATAAACTATTGATCTAGAAAATATATAGACTTATCCTTAGCCGCTCTCCATATAGCAGTTACTATATATATTATATACTGTAACATACTAGATGGTGTCTAGTAGATTGGCTAATTTAGGTGTTAAGAGAGTTTCTTTAACAGTTCTTGTTGATAATGATGTTTATAGAGAAGGGTTTATGTCTTCATGGGGTTTATCCATATATGCTAGAATACACTATAGTAATGATACTGTTTACAAGCTATTATTCGATCTAGATACTAGCTATAACGTTTTAAGACATAACATGGATTTGTCTAACATAGGATTTAATGATATAGACGCTATATTCATTAGCCATTGGCATGGAGACCACTGCGGGCCACTAGACTATGTTCTAGAAAATATTGATCGAGATATCCCAGTATATGTACCTTCTAAACCCTTTCTATGGAGTTATAGAAAGTGGAGGAAGAGGTTTATAGTATGTAGTAATGCTATGGAGATAGTTGATAACATATATACTACTGGTTGTCTAGGCTATGGTATTCGTGAACACAGTCTAGCCATAGTTCTTGGAGATAAAATAGTTGTTCTAGTAGGTTGTAGCCACCCAGGTATTGTAGATATTGTTAAGAGAGCACTAGATGTTACTGGTTTAGAGAAGGCTAGACTAGTTATTGGAGGATTCCACTTATCTGGATGGAGTGAGGGAGAGTATGTTGCTAAAGAACTATATGGTATTGTAGACTATATAGCTCCAATACACTGTACAGGATATGATTCTAGAAGAGCTATAGAGAGTGTGTTTAGAGATAGGTATGTAAAAGCTGGTTCAGGATATACTATAGAACTATCTATCTAGTATAGGAGAGAAACTATCTATTTTAGATACTTCTTTACATCTCTAACTATGAATCTAGCACTAGGTGTATTAAGTTCCCCAATTTCTCTAACTAGCTCTATAGCTAATTCTCTAGTATCCTCTCTCCTAGCCATCCACTTCAACAACCATGATACTGCTTTATACACATATGGACGCTGGTCCAATACTCCATGTATTATCAAGTCTCTTATACCATATAATTCAGAGTATCCTATAACTCTCTTCCACACAAGTCTAGCCAGTAAACCATATCCTGCTCTCTTAGTAAACTCATGTTCTCTTATACACAGCTCTACTGCTTTCTTAAACGCATCATCTATTCTCCATAAAAGGTTTAGTACAAGCTGATCACATAGATCCCAGTTATCTATACTAGATAACCACTTATCTAAAACACTATCATCCATAAAACTGGGATCAGCTATTAGTGTTGCAAGTATACGTGCTTCATGAACACCAGTATCCCATAGATCTAGGGCAAGCCTATGGTTTACACCAGTATCCCTAGCAATACTCTTTAAAACAGGCTTTGGCACACCAAGAACTATAGCTCTAGACATGATCCCATACCTCTCCATATCAACAATGTCTCCTCTACTACCATATCTCTTAAGGAGTTCAACTATCTCCTCTACACTCTCTTACCAACTCACTTACACCATCAACATACTTGTAGAGCGTGTTTCAACATATTAAACAATAACTCTAAAGTTTACTACACTATATTAAATATACTATATTATATATAAGTAGTTCTAAAATACTTCGCCAATAGTATTACTAGGTGCTTATATATCTTTACCTATTACAAAAATATATTAACTTACACCTTTATTTCAATTTCTTATAAAAAGTCTAAATATATATTTTTAATAATAAGCTCTATTCAAAAACC
>CAYZRH010000038.1:0-23089 GCA_964480805.1 uncultured Desulfurococcaceae archaeon | reverse complement strand
AGCTTTTATAACACTAACATTAAACTCTACATCACCAGTAAGCACTATATTAGGATTACTAGATTCTAGCTTAATTGTATAGTTTCCTTCTTCATACAAAGTTACTACAGCATATCCAAAACCATATCTATCAAGAACTACACTATCTAAAACCATTTCACAACCACGAATAACTGTAACCAACGACAACTCTGTATTAGCTGCTGGTGTTGTTGTAGAGTTGTAGACACCCTTTACTCTAACAACCATGGGTGCTCCAGCAATCCATTTACTAGAATAGTCTAGTTCAATAGATATTAACGCCTTTATTGTTAATGATACCTTATTACTATAGACACTACCATAACCTGTTTCAACACATGCTATAAATGTATAGTTGCCTGGTTCTCGTGCATAATAGTATAGGATGGCTTCACCATTCTCATTAGTCGTATTATATCCTATATACTTCCATAAACCACTACTATATACATAGAACTTTACTAAGCGATCAGCTACTGTACTGTATGGACTATAGTATGTTGTCTTAAGCATTATTGGCTTATTAACATATCCTTTAGAATATGCTTCTAGAGTAACTAGATCACCTGGTCTCCACATATCGTTAATCCATACAAGGTATTTATCACTAGTCTGGTAGACAATCATTTCTCTACCAAAACTATCTCTAACCCTCTCAATACCAGTAACATAAACTCCACCAAGAACTCTAGTACTAGTAGTCACACCACTAGGTATATCTATAAACAACAACTCGTTACAAACAGGGATCACTACATATGCTGAGGAATTAGATGAAATACCAGCTATATCAAGACTTGTTATAGTACTTCCTATCTCTAGATCGAGGATTATACTGTCACTAGATATGTCTAAAACCAATAACCTATATGTATCAGAACCATATACTAGTAAACCTATATAGTTTGGTGAAATAATTGTTTGTGAAACATAGGTATATTCATCACTAAGATCATACGTTTTTAAACTACCATTAAAGACAAGTAGCTTATCCTCATAAAGTACAGTGATTAAACCATATCCATAGTCTACAGCATTTTGTTTAAACACTCCAGTCCACATATGGTCTATAAAAGATTTTGGTAATGGACCATAGTATTCAGTATTAACTAGGTTATCTTCCTCTATATCCATAAAGTATAGATAGTATTCATAGCCAGAGTCTACTTCAATATAAGTTACTGCTAGAACAAGTACATTACCACTACTATCTACAGTCAATACATAGTGGTTTGGATCAGAGTGGTAGAATCCTGAGAAGCCCTGTGGTGGGAACAACACTTCTTCATATGTATAGCTATAAGCATCATATTTTAGAAAACCAGCATACTCATAATATCCTCCATCACCACTAACAATAGGTATGTAAGCATAGTTTTCAACAGCCCATCCAATACCGCTAAAGTATAGGTTGTCAAATTCTTCAGTTCTTAACAAACTACCATAGTAGTCATAGATCTTTAGTTCACCAGTAGCATACATGTCAATAGCTACAATATGATCTCTAACAGCTAGTGCGCCGTTATAGTATCCAGTATCTATTGGACTATAGATCCTGTATCCAGAACTTAGACCATATGATGTTATATATCTATAGTAACTAGAGCTTCTATAGAAAGCTAGTAGAGCACCAGGTTTTTGGGCAACACTAGGGTGTCTAAGCAATCCTAGACTATAGACATCTTCTAATGAGTACTCTGTATAAGTTACTCTAGCGGGTTTGTTACAGTAAGTTGAGACATATGCGTAGTAGTTATCTGTTGAAATGGATGCCACCAATACTACATGGTATTCACCAACATTTCTATAAGTCATAAAAACTCCTCTACCATAAGTTATATCAAGTTCTCTAACAACGCCCTCATACAAGCCTATAATAAGGCCTCGATCCTCGCAAGCAACTAGAGCGTAAGGCTTACCCTGGATCAATGCTACGTTAATGTTTGGTATTGATATAACATAGGAGCTTAGATCATGCTGGTTAATAACAGCACCGGTGTCAACATTAATAAATGATACCTTATATACACCACTACTTGTTTGAGAAAGTATAGCTACTATAACATCACCATTATACTCTATAAGCTTTAATCTAGCTGGAGCACTCATCCATGTATAGCTATAAGTATTTAGATCGCCTGTCTCATAGTTATAAACTAGTAGTCTAGAGCCATTACATAGTACTGCATATCCATAGCCTAGATCATATGTTTCTGAAGCAAAGTTCTTCTGATCAACATATGAGCCTATAGTAGATGATGATAGTGGACCTACTGTATAGCTTTGTCTACCACTATCATCTATTTTCATAAATCCTATGTAGTAGTATCCATTATCATCAACAAGGAATGCTATTATATTGAATGAGTTCTTCCAAACACTAAGCTTGTATGTCTCATAGTCATCTAATCTAGTGTATGTTCCATCTATTACATTGAAGTCGTATGGGTATATTGTATAGACTACTTGTACTGGATTAAAGCTACTATAATATCTATAGTCTAGTACATATAGCCTGTCTTTATCAGAGTTTAGTGCTAGAAGATATATTCTTGAACCATTCTTAATCATTGGTGAGGATGGATAGTAGTCTATTGTTGAGGCATATAGCTTTCCTTCATAGTAGTTATAGGCTATTATATACCTATTAAAAGCTCTTAATGATGGGAAAACGTATATTCCATTGACATCAACACCTATACCAGCAGCTTCTACATCACCACTTGAGTATGGTATAGGGTGTCTAAGAGCATCAGCTATAAGGATGTTGTTATAGTAGCTATACCCCTTATATGCTGTAGATAACACTATGTATGGGTGTTTAGTAGGTTTATCAAGCATATATATACTTGGAGACATTATATCTACAGCAAATACTATTTCTGAAGAACTCTTACTCTGTCTAACCCATTTTATCATATATAGACTATCTAATACACTATTACTCTCACTAACACTACTTGAATATATCGTTAATGGTAGAGTGTGTGTTGTAATTATTAATAAGAGTACTATATATACAATACATTTTGGCATGAAACATCCCTTAAAATAGACTTTCTAAGCAATATATAACTAATTATACTAAATTTATTAAGTATTTCTATCTACATCAATCTAACAATTACTTAGAAGATCAGATGTTAGACTACTATATTATAGTTTTTAGTGTTGATATAGTGTCTTTATCTTCTATACATATATATAAGGATTTAGTTATTAAATGAATATAAAATGCTCTATATCAATACTACCTTCTCCTACTAAGACGCCTTGCTTCACGCTCTGTTTCACGTAGTATTAGTATATCACCAATTCTTACAGGTCCTTTAACATTCCTTGTTATAATACGTCCTTTATCACGTCCTTCTAGTACACGTACACGTACTTGTATAATCTCTCCAGTAACACCAGTTCTCCCAATAATCTGTATAACTTCTGCTGGAAAACCTATTTCCTCAGTAACGTTTATAGGTGGTTGTTCTACATAGACCTTGTTTTCACTACTCTCACTCAAGGCTTCTCCATCCCTCTCAAACACTACCATCTACCCATGTAGTTCTATAGCTTTTTATAAATATTGCGATAAAGCTTATATAGATATAAAGGGTTTCTATGGTTTAATCAGTATAGAGTGTCTACGGTGAAAGGAGTATGCCAAGGATAGTGTATTGTACGTTTTGTGGTAAACAAGTAGAGCCTGGAACAGGTGTTATGTATGTTAAGAATGATGGTAGTATACTATGGTTTTGTAGTAGTAAGTGTTATAAGAGCTTTCTAAAACTAAAACGCGATCCAAGGAAGTTTAAATGGACTGTAAAGGGTAGACGGAAGGTTTAAGTAAAAACTCTTCTAGGTGTACTGGAATGGGTGTTGAGAGAACACTTATAGTTGTAAAACCAGATGGTGTAAGACGCGGTCTTGTTGGAGAGATTATATCAAGGTTTGAGAGGAAAGGGTTTAAGATAAAAGCTCTGAAGATGTTCAAGTTTACACGTGAACAAGCTGAAGAGTTCTATAGAGTCCATAAGGGTAAACACTTCTTCAAAGACCTTATAGAATTTATAACGAGTGGTCCAGTAGTTGCAATGGTTATAGAAGGTGATAGCGCTATATCAGTTGCAAGAATAATGATAGGTCCTACAGATGGCCGTCAAGCACCACCAGGTACTATACGTGGAGACTATGCTTTATCAAAACAATACAATATAGTACATGCTAGTGATAGCCCTGAGAGTGCAGAATTTGAGATTAGGGTAGTGTTTAGAGATAATGAGATAATTGATTAGCATGGGTATAGCCTTTTCTATACTTATTAAAACGCTAGTCCATAGAATGGATCCTGTTTTCTCTTAATACTTATAATCTCTTTCAAAACCATAAGCTCATCATTACTCAACTCACTCTTATACCTAGTAAGCCATAGTCTAGCGTGATCTCTGGGTATGTCTGTGTACAGTATATCTCCTTCATCAATATGTCTACCTACAAGTACACGTCCTCTAATAGATATAGCAACTGCTTGGCCAACAATAGCTTCTTTCAAAACATTATCACGATCCCTTATCTGCATAATCACTCCAACACGTCTACCATCAACTCTCATAAGAGGGTAGCCTGGGCGTATACGTCCTCCAAGAACCTCTATTCCAACAATAGCTGGTTCACTACGGCGGAATACATAGCCTGGTATAATCCTTATCTTACCGGGTCTAACTAGTTTCTCAATCTCTCTACGCTTCTCCTCTTCCTTAAGCTTCCTAAACCATGTAGTATATTCTTCAAGCAATCTATAGATAACATTGTTAGCGAAAACCCTTACACCTTCACGTTCAGCTAGTTCACGAGCATCTGGAAGCATCTTAACATTAAAGACAACTATTACACCATACTCTGGCCTAGTCTTCTTAACAGCTACAGCTTCCAATACATCACTCTTTGAAACAGGGCCTACATCAGCATAACGTACTGGTATACCCTCTCTCTTAAGAGCAGACACTAGTGCTTCAAGTGTACCAAGTGTATCAGCTTTAACAACAACACCAATATTGTCAGTCTTTATACGTATAGCTTCAATCTCCTCCATAACCTTTCTAACATACTCTTCAACAAGATCATCTGATGGAACTACATAGATTGACGAACCAGCTAAGGCATCCTCAAGACCTGGAGCGGCTATCTTAACACCAGTAGCAGCAACAACTTCTTCAACCGTATGAAACCTACCCTCGTGAGCACGCATATCCTGTAGTGGACGGGGCATTAGTAGTGCACGAACCTTTGTAACAATAGGCTTGGACTTACCTCCAAGAACTATAGTGTCTCCACGACGCATAACACCATCATATACAATGACATCAACTGTTGTACCAAGACCAGGCTCCTCCTTAACCTCAAGTACAACTCCTTGAGCAGGCTCATCACTTGTAACAAGCCTCTTCTTCATAAACTGTTGTACAAGACCAGCTAGTAGTGCTAGAAGTTCTGGTATACCCTCACCAGTCTTAGCTGATACTGGTATAATGGCTACTGTCCTCCTGAAATCGCGTACACGGTCAAATCTTTCAGCCATAAACCCTTGTCTATAGAACTGTTCAACAAGACGGTAGACTAGTTCATCAAGTCTAGCCTGTACCCTCTGATCCTGTTTAGCTATAGTCTCTAGGAAAGGCTTGTCTGGATATGGTTTCCAACCAGGTATGCGGTCGATCTTGTTAGCTGCTACAAGAAATGGTACACGTCTCTCTTTCAATATTTCAATACTCTCAATAGTCTGTGGTTGGAAACCCTCAATTACATCGATAACCAGTATAGCTATATCAGCTGCACTACCCCCTCTTCTACGTAGATTACTGAATAGTTCATGGCCTGGAGTGTCTATGAATAGTAGTCCAGGCAGGTCTATTCTTAGTTTTGGGAAATACTTCTTAAGAGGTTCTTCAGCAACCTTCTTTAATACACTCATAGGTATAATGCTTGCACCAACATGCTGGGTTATCTCACCAGGTTCTTTCTTAGCAACAGCTGTGCCACGTATCTTATCAAGTAACGTAGTCTTACCATGGTCTACGTGTCCTAGTACAACAACTATTGGTTGTCTCAACCACTCTCTAACCATACTACACCACCACACACTATACACTATACTAGAGCATAATATAGGATAATACCTTAATAAACAAGGATTAGGAGAACACATAGTATTATATACCAGTTATACATAGACAACATAGGTTGTAGGAAAAGGAGCTGGTGCCTAAGAGGCACCGGGGGTGTATATGGTATGGCTGATTTCAAGATAGTAGTCTCTGATCCAGAGGCTCCAAAGGTTGTTAAACCAGTTAAGGTAAAGGTTGTTGGAGAAGACCTACCTTATGATGAAGATGTTAAAGAGGGTTTGAAACTACCAGTTGTTAAGATGAATAAGAAACTATATGAAGAGATCAGCCCTAAACATGGAGTTGTTACTCTAAGAATCTTTAAACCAGAGACTAGTGAGAAAGTCAATATTAGGTGTGTTGTTGAACTAGACGATAATATACCGGATAACGAGGTTAGAGTTAGTGCTGGACTGTTAATGGATAAGACTGGTTCTACAGAAGTTGAAGCAGAGGTTTTCCGTGCAATGGCTTGGCAGGTAAGGGTTAGAGATGAACGTACTAGACAACTCATTGGCTTAAAGATTGGAGATACATTTGATGGATCACTAATTGGTATTAAGGGTGTAAAGCTTAGAATTACTGGTGGTAGTGACTATAGTGGATTCCCTATGAGACCAGATATTATGGGTGGTGTTAAGAAGAGAGTATTACTGTCTAGTCCACCAGGATTCCATCCGCGTGAGAAGGGTGAGCGTAGAAGGAAGATGGTTCGTGGAAACACTATTACAGAAGATATTGTACAGATAAGTACTGTTATAGTTTATGAATAGCTTTTATGGATAACGTTTTTGTAATACAATAGTTTTTATAAGACTATTGTAGAGGGGTGGTTTAGTAGAGAATGCCTTGGGAGCCTAGACAACCAGAAGTCAATATTGGTGTTGTAGGACACGTTGATCATGGTAAGACTACTCTTGTACAAGCAATAACTGGTGTATGGACAGCTAAGCATAGTGAAGAACTTAAACGTGGTATGACTATAAAGCTAGGATACGCTGATGGAGCTATAGCTTATTGTGAAAACCTTGAACCACCAGAAGCCTATACTAGTGAACAGCTGTGTCCAGATGGTAGTGAGTCAAAGCTTTTACGTAGAGTAAGTTTTGTAGATGCTCCTGGACATGAGGCTCTTATGGCTACAATGTTGTCTGGAGCAGCTCTTATGGATGGAGCAATACTTGTTATAGCAGCTAATGAGCCTTGTCCACAGCCTCAGACACGTGAACACTTTGCAGCTCTAGACATTATTGGTGTTAAAAACATTATTGTTATACAGAATAAGGTTGATGTAGTTTCTAGAGAGGAGGCTTTCAAAAACTATAGAGATATAAAGAAGTTTCTAGAAAGTACATGGGCTGAAGATGCACCGATCATACCTGTTAGTGCTCTCCATAAAGCTAATATAGATGTTGTACTACAAGCTATTGAAGAGATCATACCTACACCAGAGAGAGACCCTAGTAAACCACCGCTAATGTATGTAGCACGTAGTTTTGATGTAAATAAGCCTGGTACACCTCCAGAGAAGCTTAGAGGAGGCGTTATAGGAGGATCACTTATACAGGGTGTACTTAGAGTTGGTGATGAAATAGAGATTCGTCCAGGTATACGTACACCAGTAGCTCCTGGTAAATACAAGTATGAACCAGTTGTTACAGAAGTTGTTAGCCTACGTTTCGGGGATCTAGAGGTTAAGGAGGCTAGACCTGGTGGACTATTAGCTATTGGTACAAAGCTTGATCCTAGTCTTACTAAAGCTGACTCACTTGTAGGTAATATTGTTGGTAGACCTGGAGAGCTTCCGCCAGTTGCTAAGACACTTACTATCCACTACCATCTTATGGAGCGTGTTGTTGGTACAAAGGAGCTTGTACGTATACAGCCTATTAGAGCTAGAGAGCCTATTGTAGTGACTATTGGTACAGCTATACGTATAGGCTTTGTATCTAGTGTTAGAGGTGATACTGTAGAGATTGTTCTTAGAGACCCTGTTGCTACATGGGAGGGTGCTCATGTAGCTATTAGCCGCCGTGTACTTGGTAGGTGGAGGCTTACTGGATGGGGTGTTGTTGAGGGATTGGCTTGAAAAAGCCTAGGGTATTATTTGATACAAACATGCTTATGCTATTTGGTAAGGGTATAAACATATTTGATCAGATTGAGGAGCTGCTCTTATCTAAACCAGAATACTATGTATTAAACCATGTTGTCTACGAGCTTGAGAGGATCTCTAGAGAAGGTGGTGTTAAAGAGAGGAAGGCTGCAAGGCTTGCACTAGAGGTTGTTGAGAAGAGGTGTAGAGTAATAGATGTTGAGAAACCTTCTAACCGGGGTGTTGATGACTTGATCATAGAGGTTGCTGTTAAAGAAGGGTTTATAGTAGCTACATGTGATAGAGAGCTTAGACGTAGGCTTAGAAAGAGAGGTGTTCCAGAAATATATTTTCGTGAGGAGAAGATGGGTCTTGAAATACAAGGTTATATCTAGGCATAATTGTTATCTACCTATAAATATAGATTAGTAATGATATGGTGTGATAGATATGTATAGAGTTTATAGGCTTAGAGATGTAGTAAGGATACCTCCAGAGGATTTCAACAAACCACTTGATGAAGCAGCTATGAAGGTTTTACGTGAAGTATATGAGGGTAGGGTTAGCCGTGAACTAGGTATTATAGTTGCAGTACTTGATGTAAAGGTTTCTCCTGAAGGAAAGATCATACCTGGTGATGGAGCAACATATCATGAAGCAGAGTTTACAGTACTAGCTTTTAACCCGTTTCTACAAGAAGTTGTTGAAGGAGAGATCGTTACTGTCACGGGCTATGGTTTATTCATAAACCTTGGAGCAACAGATGGTTTTATACATAAGTCACAAATAGCTGATGAGCCTATAGAGTATGATCCAACAAGGCCTGGTTTAAGACTAGAAGATACACACCGTCTTATTGAGAGAGGTGATGTTGTTAGAGCTAGGATATATAATGTAGCACTAATGCCTGGCAAGGGGCTGCGTGTAAACCTTACTCTAAGACAGCCCTATCTTGGTAAGAGGGAGTGGATTGAAAAGCTTAGAGAGGTTAGGAAGTCTAAGTAGAGGTGTATAGTGGTTGCCAGTACGTATTCGTAGAAAACCATTCAAGGCATGTAGGAAGTGTAGGTTACTTGTTAGTAGAGAAGCAGAGGTTTGTCCATACTGTGGTTCACGTGATTTTACTGAAGATTGGGAGGGCATGGTTATAGTTATTGACCCAGGTAGGTCTGAGATAGCTAAGATACTTGAGATTAAGAAGCCTGGTAGGTATGCTTTAAGGGTTAGGTAATGGGTTTCTACCTACCTGTTCTTAAAATGCCTAATTGGTTAAGAGAGGTCTTATCTACACCTCTTGGTAGAATATATTGTTCTAGAAAGACTCTAACATCTAGTGATATAGGTTTTGCTGACATATGTGTTGGAGATATTGTGTCAGAGAATATAGACTCAACTGTTAAAGTATATGACTATACTACTAGAAGAGAGGTTTTAGAGAAGGAGAGTGTGGAGGCTAGTATGTACCAGGTGTATAATCCACGTAGTACTATATCATTGTTTTCAAAAACAGTAGCTATTCAACATAGTGTTTTTAAAAACGTACTTGTTATTGGTGAAGAGGATTTACTAACACTAGCTTATGCTCTATCAAGTAAGAGAGTTAGAATAGCTTATGGACAACCCGGTGCTGGTGTTGTAGTAGTTGATAATGATAGGTTTTTTAAGATAAGAGTTACTGGGTTGCTTAAAACATTTAAACCAGATATAGTATGCATAGATGGAGAGTGTATGGAGTAAATGGGTGTATAGTATATGGCTAAGACGTTGAAGATTGGAGAGGAATATTATGGAGAAGTTGTTAGTGAGAAGTATAATCCATTGATAAAGAGATTGGAGATAATTGTTAAGTTTAGCCATGTAGGTAAGGGTACTCCATCACGTGGTGTTGTTAGGAAGGCTATTGCTGAACTATACAATGTTGATGTAGAACGTGTTTTTGTTAGAAAAATAGAGTCTGAGTATGGATGGGGTGTTACAAGTGTTGAAGCACACATATACGATACATCAGAGAGAGCTAAATTGTTTGAACCCGAGCATATTATCAAAAGGAATGAGCAAGCTCTAGAACTACTAGAACTTGAGCAAGGAGGTTAATAGAGAATGGCTCACGTACATAAGCTCTACGAATATGACTACAATACTGGTAAGATAAGGCTTAAGAATAGGAAATGCCCTAGATGCGGTAGTATAATGGCTTACCATAAACAACCCCGTCCTAGATGGCATTGTGGTAAATGTGGTTATACAGAGTTCATACGTGAAACAAAGTAAGGATGGTCTTCTTTGAAAACAATTGTTCTTGGAGTAGAGTCTACATCACACACTTTTGGTATAGGAATGGCTTGTCTAGAGAATAATGAGCCAGTTATACTAGCTAATGAGAGATCGGTTTATGTTCCAGAGAGGGGAGGTATACATCCACGTGAAGCAAGTCTACATCATATGAGGGAAGCACCTATTGTTTTAAAGAAAGCACTTGATAAAGCAGGTGTTGGTATAGAAGATGTTGATGCAATAGCTGTAGCTTTAGGCCCTGGTCTAGGCCCGTGTCTACGTGTTGGTGCTACTCTAGCTCGTTTTCTAGCAAGCTACTATAGTAAACCACTAGTACCTGTAAACCATGCTGTAGCTCATGTAGAGATTGGTAAGCTTGTTAACAAGCTCCATGACCCACTTATAGTCTATGTATCTGGTGGTAACACGTTAATAGCTATACAGAAGATGAAGCGATACCGTGTACTAGGTGAGACACTAGATATTCCTCTAGGTAATCTCTTAGACACTTTTGCTAGAGAAGCTGGTTTAGCACCACCATATATTGTAGAGGGTAGGCACCAAGTTGATATATGTGCTGATTGGGGAGATGAGTTTATAGACCTTCCATATACTGTTAAAGGAAACGATCTATCGTTCTCTGGCCTACTAACAGCTGCTTTAAAAATGGTACGGAAAGCTAGAGATAGGAGGCAGCTTGGAAACGTATGTTTATCAATTAGAGAAACAGCTTTCAACATGCTTGTAGAAGTTGCTGAAAGAGCACTAGCACTTACTAGAAAGAAGGAAGTACTACTTACAGGTGGTGTAGCTGCTAATGTCTATCTAAACTCTAAACTAGACTCTATGGCTAGACTCCATGATGCAGCCTTCTATACAATACCTAGGGAGTATGCTGGAGACAATGGAGCTATGATTGCATGGACTGGACTACTAGCCTACCTCCATGGAGTAGTTGTTGAACCTGAGAAGGCTTTTGTTAGACAGAGGTGGAGGATTGACGAGGTTGATCTACCATGGCTTCCAGAGTAGTCTATGCTAGAGGTGCTGAAGCAGTACTTTATAGAATAGACTACATGGGTTTACCAGCTATACTTAAGATACGTGTGTCTAAAACCTATAGACACCCAGTTTATGATAGATTGTTTAGGTATAGGAGAACAGTTGTTGAAGGACGTGTTCTATCCCATCTATACCTCCTTGGACTACGTGTACCAGCTCTCTACTTTATAGACCCTGATAACTACTACTTGGTAATGGAGTATATTGAAGGGCTAAGGCTTAGCGATCACCTTGATAGGCTACCAGTTAATACTATAGAGTCTATAGCATATGATCTTGGTAGACAGGCAGGCATTATGCATAGTAACACTGTATACCATGGAGATTTTACAGTAGCCAACGTTATTGTTAAAGACGATAAGCCGTACATCATTGACTTCGGCTTATCAGGTTATAGTAGGGATCTTGAGGAGTACGCTATAGACATACACTTGCTAATGAGAAGTATTGAAGCACTCTATCCAAGCCATGTTAAGTTGTTTATGGAGAGCTTCTGGAGTGGATATAAGAGTGTTGTTGGAGAAGCTAAGTGTAGGGAGACTATGGATAGAGTAAGAGATGTTAGGTTAAGAGGTAGGTATATTGAAGAAAGACTTAGGAGGAAGATTAAGCGTGAAAGATACATGTAGTATAACCTTACACTTTCTTACAAATAATAGACATAAGTTTATGGAAGTCAAGCTTATTGCTAGAAAATATAGTATATGTCTAAAACAGTTAAGGGGATGTAAACTAGAGATCCAGAGTAGCGATCTTGGGGAGATAGCTAAGTACGCACTATTAGAAGCCTATAGGAACTATAAAAAACCGTTAATGGTTGAAGACGCTGGTTTATTCATAAAAGCATTAGGTGGTTTCCCAGGCCCTTATAGTAGCTATGTCTATAAGACAATTGGCTTAAACGGTATACTAAAGCTTATGGAGAGCGTTGTTAATAGAGAAGCCTATTTTATGTCAGTTATAGCACTCATTTATGAACCATACATTATTATTGAAAAAGCGGTTGTCTATGGAGAGATAAGTCTGGAACCACGTGGGGATAAGGGGTTTGGATACGACCCCATATTTATACCAAAGGGTTCGCCAAGGACATTTGCTGAAATGGATACTGTAGAGAAGAACATGTATAGTCATAGAGGGAAAGCTGTTGAGAAAGCATTCTCTAAACTGGTAAAAATGGTTAAAACTTATAATACCCGATAACACTTTCTCTTCTCTAGACAGTATGTGGAGGAGCAAGTGGTATGAATAAACGTAGAGAGAAGGGTCAGTCACACTCAACCCGTCCAGCACGTGCAGGCCCACCGCGTTGGCTTAAACTAGATATGAGTCCAGAAGATATAGAGCTTCTAGTTGTAGAACTTGCTAAGAAAGGATATACACCGTCAATGATAGGTATTATACTACGCGACCAGTTTGGTATACCACTTGTTAAACAAGTTACTGGTAAGAAGCTTACAAAAATACTGGAGGAACACGGTGTATCACTACCTGTTCCAGAGGATCTACTGTTTATTATGAAGAAAGCTGTTAATCTACGTAGACACCTTGAAGAACATCCAAAGGATTATCATGCTAAGAAGGGATTAATCGATCTAGAGTCTAAGATACACCGTCTTGTAAAATACTATAAGAGAACGGGTAAGCTACCTCCAGAGTGGAGGTATGATCCTGAGAAAGCTAAACTCCTTGTATCTGGCTACTTATAGCGTTTCCCTAGTACTAGCCCATACGCTTCTTCCATGAAATTATTAATAGAATACTCTTTTATCCTACTGTTAGAAAACATAGTATAGGTGTAGTGTCTATTGAGTATAAGTATTGATGTAGTTAGTAGAGAATTTAGCGAGTTTATTAAATCTGTTAAAGACTATGGCTTTATAAGGATCACTCCATTAGTAAACGTAGACGCTATTATAGCATCATCTATTCTACTTAAAACACTCTATGAAAATGGATTTAATGTAGCAGTATCTTTTAAACCATATATTGGTGTTAAAGAGCCAGCAATATATCTAGATCTAGATCTATGTAAACCTGATACACCATGTTTATCCATACTATATGGTATAGGTTCTATAAAGAGTGATGGTTTATCTAAAACAATATATACACCCTATAGTCTATCAGCAACAGTTGCTAAAACGATTGAGAAGATCTGGGTTATAGATGCTATAGATAAGTCTATATCAATTGTTGGAGGTATTTATAGAAACCTTGATCTAAACAAAGAAGGGTTTAAAGGACTTGAATCAACTATTGTAAAGGAGTTGGGTAAGAGTGGTAGAATTGTTAGTGAAGTAGGTTTCCGTTTCTGGGGTTGGAAGAGACATAAGCTCCTACACTCACTAGCTTATACTCTAAAACCATACATACCTGGTTTAACAAGTAGTCTTGACAAGGTTAGAGAGGTTCTTACTAAAATAGGTGTTGGTAAACCAGATGAGTGTAGTAGTGGTGATATACTTGCTAATTCACAGCTTCTTAAAAAACTAGCTTCAGAAATCATTAGCTTACTTAGGAGTGGTAGTAAGAAGAGTAGAAACCCTGCTGAAGTTATTGGTAGACTATACTTTATTAAACTAGGCGATGAGTATGTTAGTTCTCTAGACCTATATAGTATGTATGAAGTACTCTCAGTACTTGATACAGATTATATAGTCAATCTTATCTATGGGCTTCAAGACAGTTTCTATTTAGAGAATATGATGTATCTATATGAAAGCATTATAGATAAAGTTGTTGAGGAAATAGCTTATAATGTAGAGTTTTATAGAACTCGTGGAGGACCATGCATTATAGAGTCTAGATTTGTTAAAAGACCAGATGTTTATACTAGGATATTTGATGAACTAGGTGTTTTAGGAGATAAGGTTGTGTGTATGAAGTCTGGTGATAGACTATATACTTCTCTATCTGAGTTGTTGAGAACTAGTTCTAAAATAGACTATAATGCTGTAGATGATAAACAGTTTATTGAGATGGTTTTTAATGAGTGTAAGTAGTTCTAGAGGAGAAGTTGTTGTTAAAATAGTTGTTGAATCTAGTAGAGAGGTTTTAGATAGTGTGTATAAGGCTTTCTCTCCAGATAACAAGGTTTTACCAAGTCATCTTAGTATAGTAGAGGGTGTTAGTGGTAATGAATATGTACTGTTTATTAGAAGCATGTTTCGTAGTAGATGTATAGACTCTATTAGACAAACTGTTGATGAAGTACTAGCACTTCTTCATACAATAGATAAGTGTTTAAGAGTTCTTAGTAGAGAGTAGAAAGTATATAAATACCATATAGCTAAATTCTTTAATACCCGTATAGGTAGACAAGGATATATCCTAGGGTGTTAAGAGTATGCCTCCTAGACGTAGAGTAGCTGTAAGAGATAAGTGGAAGCTTAAGAAATGGTACCAGGTTATAGCACCACCAGTATTTGGAGAAGTGCTTCTTGGTACAACGCCAGCAGACGATCCTCTTAAACTTATTGGACGTGTAATGGAGGTCACACTATATGATATAACAGGTGATCTAACCCAAGTCCATGTACATCTACGTTTCCAAATAATAGATGTTAAGGATAACAAGGCTATAACAAGGTTTAAAGGGCATGAGCTTTCAAGAGACTATATGAGAAGCCTTATTCGAAGGAAGAGTAGCAAGATCCAGGGTATATTCGATATATGTACAAGTGATGGATATAAGTTAAGGATTATAGTTGTAGCACTTACAAGCTATCGTTGTAAGACTAGTCAGAAGAAAGCTATTAGAAAAGCTATGAGAGATGTTTTAATGGAGAACGTACCTAAGATGAAGTTTGATGAAGTAGTACAAGCTATGATATTTGGTAAGTTCTCACAAATGATAGCTGAAGCAGCCCGCAAGATATATCCAATAAGGAAAGTAGAGATCTATAAGTCTAAATTACTAGAAATACCAACACCAGAAGGATCTAAACCAGCAGTTGTTGTATCACCACTAATGTTTAAGAGATAAGTCTTCTAACAACTATATTAGCCTCTGTGTACAGACTATCTCCTTAACTCTTACTATACTATTCTAGCTTCATAAAGATAAAGTTTTTAGGACAATTCAATAAACACAAAACAGTTTATACAATTACATCTTCTCACCTCATTTTAATAATCACAGTCTCTTCCATATCCTTAGTCAAATATACTCTATAATCTTTCAACTAATATCGATATACTAGGGCTCATATTAAACACTCCTAATAGTATGTTCTATAGTATCTTCTCTTTTCTCTTAATCATAGTGTCTTATTCATTAAAGTACGTAAGTTGCGAGGTAATTATTAACTAACAGTTAGTACTTAGTTTAATAAGAAGTAGTTTTTATCAATAATGTTAATTGAATATCTGTACTTTGTATAAAGTTATTAGGGTGACTAGTAACGCCCTCTACTGATATATTTAAGCTTTTCTCCCAAGATCGACTAGTGGTTAAGTACAAAAATAAGAAGCACTATCTAATAGACTTAACTTAGGGGAATATAGCGTGAATATTAAATACACATTACTTCAGTTAAAACTTAAGTATATCATACTAGTAACAATAGTAGTATTAGTAATACTAATGTATATGTTTTATCAAAGTATGTCGACTAATAGCATTAATAGTATAAATGGTGTACGAACTATTTATGAAAAACCCCTTATTCACCGTGAATTTACTTGTATAGGACTTTCTGTACCAGTAACAGAGGCTGAAAAGTATCTTGAAGACTTAGGAGCATCTGTTGATTTGAATGAGATCATAGCATATATTGAGGGTAATGGATATAAAGTTGAGGCATTTATAACAATGCCTATAATCAAGCTTGAAGACATAGTTTTATCTTCTAACAGAAGCATTGTAACCATAGATTTTAGACAATATGTTAATGCTGTGGCTATGTTGGTGTATAAGAATGAACCAGACTATATAGTTAATAAGAAGTACTATGGAATAAGCTTTACGAATAAGACATTTATCATTACGTATCAGGGAGAAGATGTGACTTCTAAGATATATTACCTACCATCATATATAATTGAGGACGAAACGGCTATTATATTCATATATAACGTTAATAGTGATACAGAAGCAATTAGAGAACCTGAAGACCTTGAGAAAATGTATAGAGAAGATATATTGAGTAGCAATAAGACGTTATCTGAGTGTCAGAATAATCCTAACTGTCTAGGATTTTGTAAACTACCTAGAATAAGATATTTTGGAGAAAATAATTGGCCTATATACGTTAGTGAAAATCATCAATGTTGTAAAGTAATTGATGGATTAAACCATTGTGTAGTTTATCCTGCGACGGTGAGGACTAGGTATTTGGATATAGGTCTTAAGGCTAATGGCATGGTGGATACGGAGTTTTTGTATAATATAGTTACAAAGTTGCTAAGTGACATTATGGGGCGATAGTTTATGAGAATATACACAAATTATGTGAATAGGAGTAGAAATACCAGAACTACTGCTTTTTCTCTCTTTATTATATTAACTTTAGTGCTTGTATCTAACACAGTAGGAACTTCTAGAGCTACAGAGAGTGTCCTAGTGGGGGCAAATACTCAATATTATGGTGCTGGCGTGTATAAGAAATACTCTCGTATTATTGGCGGAAAAGGTGTGGGGACTCTATTGCCTATAGAATTAAATGATATGCAAAAAGTATGGACTTATATAGCTATAGTACTTCTTTCATATGATGGAACATACAACGGTATTATAGAGGCAGGTCTTATAAGGGCGTACGCATCTCCATTCTATTACGATAAATTCTTCATAACGATAAAGCGGCCTAATCAAGACATGGTTTCATACTATTTCGGTTCAATGAACCCAGGTAGTTGGTACGAGATAACCATTCAAAAATGTGGATACTATTCTGACGACTGGGTAATAATAATATATAATAAGGATACGGATAAGTTTGAACACGGCTTTATGATAGAGGATGTCTTTGGTTCAGGTAACAAGATAGTGTCTGAGGTAGAATCTAATGAGCCCCAAATACCTTTACTTAGTAATTACTTAGTTGACTACTGGTACTTCTTAATATATGCTAAATCAGGCGACTCATATAGTTATAGGCCATTTTATCAGCTAATGATATTTGATGGGACAAGTCAGAGAGGCTTATAGGTATCAATACATTATGGTCAAGGAGGATATAACTACGGATATTGGTTTGCTATAACAACTTGAAACTCAATCTTTTTCAAACTTCTATTACTTTAATATTAACTTAGTTCTACTGTCTCTTCTAGCTATTAAGCTATAATTATATTATGTACTCAATTTATTTTGATTACTAGTTTTATCGTCTAGTTAAGCTGTCTTCAATAATTCTACTATAGTAGAGTTGTTAGACAAATAGACAGAGTTTCCTAGTGATAACTCAATCCTTAAGTATCTTAACTCTCCCTAGTTAGAGACACGGGTGCATGGTGTTGGTTAAACCATATGATATACTTATTAAGACTGGTCTTGGTTTTGAGAAAATAGTTGCTAGTCGTGTTAGAGAGATTGATGAAGAGGCTATTGTTACCCCAGTTCCTAAGGGGTTTAAGGGTCTTGTACTTATTAAAGCTGGCGATCTAGACCCTGTAGATCTTGTTAAGAGGATTGAGAATGAGGTTGTTGAGGCTGATAAGGTTATACCTGTAGATGATGTCGTACCTGCTAGACTAGATGATATGGCTAGAGCAGCTGCTTCTCTTGTTAAGGATAGAATATGTAGTGATGAGTCTTTTGCTGTACGTACTACTCGTAGAGGTAGGCATGGTTTCACAAGTATTGATGTAAATGTTGTTGTAGGTGATGCTGTCCGTAGAGCTACTGGTGCTAGTGTAAATCTTAAGTATCCAGATAAGATTGTTCTTGTAGAGATTATTGGTGATGAAGCACTATTATCCATACTCCCCGGGAGCTTTGAATGGCGTAAAATGGCTCCTGGTAAGAAGCCCTTATATGGGTTGTTTAAGAGACTAGCTGTTGTACAAATGCCGTATCTAGGGCCTCGTGAATCAGTAATTGTTATGGGTAAGAGAGTTGGACGTGAAGTCCAGAATTTTGAGGTACGTGAACTAGTTATAGCTCCTACTGGGATTGTTGATGCTGAAGAGCTTATGCTTTTTATAGACTCTGTTTTAGAGGGTATAGAGTCTAGGTATGAGGTTCAGAAGAAGAGCTACTCGTATAAACCACATAGAGTTCCAGTCTATGTAATGGATCTACACCAGCTTGTACGTGATCGTGGAGATGAGCCTATAATAGTATTTGAGCCGGAGGGTAGGTATATAGGCGATGTTGTTGATGAACTAGAGGAGCTTGTCTTTAGAACTAGGAAGCGTGTAAACCTATTATTTGGTTCACGTGAAGGAATACCTGTTGGTATATACCGTTATGCAGACCTAGTTGTAGACATAGCACCAGGGATCACATTATCTACAGACTATGCAGCAGCCGCAGGACTTATAGCTTTAGCTACAGTCTTATATAATAGGTTGTGAGCCTTGAAGGCGATCCTACTAGCTGCAGGTAAGGGAGAAAGACTTCAACCCATAACTGAAACGCGTCCTAAACCACTTATACCTATAATGTGTAAGCCATTGATATACTGGCATCTTGATGCATTGTCTAGGATTAAGTGGTTAGAAGAGATCTATGTTGTTGTAAGCTATATGAAGGATCGTATAGTAGATGTTGTTAAGAAGCATCCTATTGGAGATAAGGTTGTATTTATTGACCAAGGTGAGGAGCTTGGCACTGGACATGCTGTTCAGAGAGTTGTTGAAGAATATGGTGGTATTGGTAATGCTCTCATAGTCTATTCTGATCTATTCTTAGATGACTGGGATCTGTATAAGAAGGTCTCTATGATTGGTGGAAATGTTATAGTTGGAATGAAGCATAGTAATCCTAGAGATTTTGGTGTACTAGTTGTTGATAAAAACAATAGACTATTAAAGATTGTAGAGAAGCCAGAGAATCCTCCATCAAATCTCGTCAACACTGGTATATACAAGGTTAACTTAGATGAGTTGAAACCATTTATAGAGGATCTAAAGCCTAGTGTGCGTGGTGAACTAGAGTTTACAGATGTTGTTACATCAGCTATTTCTAGTGGTATAGACTTTACTGTATACAGCATACCTGAGGGTTCATGGATAGATATTGGTAGGCCCTGGAATATTCTTGATGCTAATAAGATGGTTTTAGATAAACTAGTTGGTGTCACTATAAAGGGTGTTGTAGAGAGGGGTGCTAGTATTAAAGGTAGTGTGTATATTGGTGAAGGGGCTATTGTTAAGTCTGGGACATGTATTGAAGGACCAGTGTATATTGGTGAGAGAGTTGTTGTAGGTCCTAATGCCCGTATTAGACCATACACTGTTATATGCTCTAGTTCTAAAATAGGGTTTAGTGTTGAAGTTAAAGCAAGCCTTATTATGGAGAATGTACATGCAAACCATTTAGCATATATTGGAGACAGTATTGTATGTGAAGGAGTTAATCTTGGAGCTGGAACAATTACTGCTAATCTAAGGTTTGACGACAAACCTGTTAAGATGAATATCCGTGGTAAACGTGTATCAACTGGTAGGAGGAAGTTTGGATCAGTAATAGGCGGTTATGTAAAGACAGGTGTTAATGTATCAATAATGCCTGGTGTAAAGATAGGCTCCTACAGCTGGATATATCCTGGAGTAGTTGTATGGGAGGATGTACCACCTAGATCACGCTATATGGCTAAGACAGAATACTATATAGAGCCTCTAAAACAATAATAATAGTAGAGAATAGGTGACACACGAGCCCGATCTACCTGTGTCTGAGGAGAATGCCTATGAAGATGAGTGTTGACGAGTTTAAGAAGAAGTATCCAGCACTATATGACGAACTATTCTCTAGAGACAAGTCGATGGATTTAACACTAACTTTTGAAAAAAGGATAGATGATCCATGGAGAGGCTATGTACCGGGGCCTATAGACTATATTAGAAGAGCTAAGTCTCTTGAAGAAGCACTACAGGTCATAGATTATTTGGAGAAACATGGTGAAATAACTAGTGATGAAGCAAGAATGTATCGTGAAAAACTATTGAGTGAAGGAATTGAAGCATTTGGTCCACGTAAAGAAGACAACTACTATTATAAGAAAGCACTAGAGTATTGGAGAAAGCTTAATCTACTACAATCTAGTGGTGGGCAGCAGTAGCAACGATCTTTATAACATCGTTATCGTGGAGACAGTAGTCTTCACCAATCTTTTCACCAGTCTTAGCGTTAATAGCGTATAGGAATGTCTTCCCGAGATCAGTGTGTATCATATAGGCTAGTTCACGAGCTGTTGTACCATCTGGTACAAGATAGGCATCTGGCAGTATGTTTCCATAGTGGTCAGTGTACTTATGGTGATCCTCTACAGGATATATAGTAATGAGTTTAAGTACATTGAATACAGCCTTGTTAATGAGTTCTTGAACACCTGTAGACCCCCATCTCTTTAAAACCCTCTCTTCAATATACTTTAAACCACGTTTCTGTTCACTAGTAAGTTTTGATTCGTCAACTATATGGAAGTCTCCTTCGCCTGGAATATACTCTATAAACCCTTTAACAGATGCTTTACGTAGAACAAGTTCAGCTATAGCAGATACTGGTACAACCCATTCTTCTCCAAACTCCTCCTTCAACCTCTCAACATTGTCTATAGAGCTCTCTAGATCAGACTTATTAGCAGCTATAATGATGGGTTTAGAGACTCTACGTAACCAGATAGAGAACTCTCTAACATCCTCTATACTCCAACTAGTAAACTTCTTATCCTCAACACCAGCTCTACGCATGGCTTCAACAACATGTTGTCTAGAAACAGATAGTCCAGAAAGGTTTTGTACGAGCAAGTCAAGAGGATTACGTGATACAAGAGCCTTCCTTATAAAACGATCCCAAACACCTTTGACAACACTATAAAACCATTCATCAACCTCTCTCTGTATAAGCTTAGCCTCTTCAACAGGATCATATGTTCCAGGAGGTACAGGGTTTCCTTCAGCATCAGTTGAACCACTAGCATCAACAACATGTATAAGTACATCAGCTTTCCTAAGATCATCCATAAACTTGTTTCCAAGACCACGTCCCATGTGAGCACCAGGTATTAGCCCTGCTACATCAACTATCTTAACTGGTATGAAGCGATAGCCTTTAACACAATATCCAGTCCGTGGACTACATTTTTTAAGACCAAGCTCTACATGGACACACTTCTTCTTAACATATCCTACACCAACATTAGGCTCTATAGTAGTGAATGGGTGGCTAGCTATCTTAGCTGATGCTAGAGTTAGTGCTGTAAAGAGTGTTGATTTACCAACATTAGTCTTACCAATAACACCTACAAGTTTTTCTGGAGGAGGCATATCCTTAACACACTCCACTATAGTATACTCCTACATACTTAGATAAAATACTCTCTATCGCCTTTATCAATACAATAATCTTTAATAGTATCAAGGGTAAACTAGGTTTACTGGGTGAACTAGGTGCCTCTAGTTTTAAAGAAGGTTAGTAGTGAAAAGATAAAGATGTTAAAGATAGAGGCTATACGTAGAGGTATTAGTCTTTCACAAGCAATTGAAGAAGCTATTGAGTTATGGGTTAGATTAGGGGGCTCTAGCGGGGTTGTTGAAGACGAGTTTAGGGATGATCTTTTTTGGGAAGAGAGAAAGAACGAGTTTATAAAGAAGTATTACGGAAAGTACATTGTTATAGCTAATGGTAGAATTGCCGGAGTATTTGATACATTAAATGAAGTCTCCAAGTTTCTTAAAGAACAAGGGTTTAGGAGAAGAGTTCTTGTAGTACACGTTGGTGTCGATAAAGAGGGTTGGGTTGGTGAATGGTGGGGAGGATCGATAGAACGTATAAGCCAATAGATTGCTATAGCTACGCTAAAGGAGTGCTTAATCCATATCCAGTTATTAAGTTAAAACTATACAATCTAGTTAGTGAAGTTGGCGAGTATAGTATAGCTGTTGATACAGGTTTTGAGGGATCTCTACTAATACCTTCAGATATTTATAGAGAATATTTTCTCGTAGGTGAACTACCGAGATCCATGTGGAGACTCTACAAAACACTGACTGGACAAGTGTCAATGAGAGTTTCTAGAGGTTTTGTAGAAGTAGCTGGTATGAGAATTGAAACCTATGTTGAAACACCATTATATGGTGGTTTCAAGTTCTTGATTGGTAGAGAACTTCTTAACAAACTAAGAATACTACTTGACGGCCTAGATCAGAGGTTGTGTATAGTAGAGAGTATCTAGGAATAAAATCTTTATCCATCTTATTCTTATAAAACATAGATGTTTGGAGCTATTTCATGGCATGTCTCTAGCTTATAGCTATGCTAGAATGTATGAAATAGTTTAATATTTATAAACTAGTATAGATGTCT
>CAYZRH010000037.1:0-23558 GCA_964480805.1 uncultured Desulfurococcaceae archaeon | reverse complement strand
AGTAGCAGGTTTGACTCGTTCTGTAAACCGTAACCTTTATAACTTATCCAGTTCTCCACTATACATAGACACCGTGATCCCCTCTTTTTATAGAGAGGGGGTTGCGGGTTTTAAATAGGAGTGTGACTGGATGATCATGTATGTATAGGAGAATCTTATCTATATTATTCCTAACTATAATACTCTTAAGTATAGCTACACCTTTAACAATAGCGATCTCTAGTCTAGCTATGTCATCTAGCAACCTTGTATCTAGACTTAAAGCCGATCCATGGTATTGGAGGGATATTACTAGAGATCATGGTTTGCTTGAGCTATTGTTAAATGAGATTATACCAGTTGAAGGATCGATGCATGACCCTGTTGTTGAGAAGCTGTTTTGGGAGACAGTTATTCCACGTGGCTATGCTGATCACTTCTATGAAGAGCTTTTGTTTAGTAAGCTTATACCAGGTAATGCTAGTAATGGCTACTATTATACAAGGTTTTTCAGAGACATTATTGCTGAAGGGTATCGTGTTTATCGTTTAAAACGTCGTGGTGAACCATTTGTTAGTGAAAGCTCCTTTATATACTATCATGTAATGCTGTTTGGACACCTTATACCAGAGAACTACTCTAACAGCTTCTACTATAATGAAGTACTCTATAAACTATATGTCAACAATATATGGGGGTTCCAGGAAATACTGGCATGGATAGCATATAATGATGAGTTTGGGCCATTCTATGCTACAACACTTACAAGAATAGATCTTGAGAAGCAGTTAGCTGGAGGGTTTGAGAGTGAGCCTGGTTCTTCTATAGAGCCTTTAGAGGTTGTTGAGCCCGGTGTTCTAGAGCTTAGACTATATGGTCCTACAGGTCCTTTAGCAGGTGTTGGAGTAGATGTTTATACTGAAGAAGCTTGTTCATGGAGTTATAGTTGTGGTGGAGAATTTGTTGCTTCAGGTTTTACTGATGAGAACGGGACTGTATCGTTTACTCTAGCACCTGGATACTACTTTATAGAGTTGTGGGGAGCTGCTGCTGGTATTATTAGAGGTGTTGCTGTAGAGTCTAATGAGACAACTGTTGTAGAGAAACTACTTGGTAAGCTTAACCTAGAGTTTGTATCTACAAGTGGTAGACCTATACAAGGACTAGCTGTAACCATTTATGAACAACTACCAGTCCCCGGCGGTGAAGAGCCTGGATACTGGATTACACAGCTTATACTAGATGCTAATGGCTCAGCATCAATATACATTGTTGAAGGAACATATATGGCTCATCCACTACTACCATACTATGAAGAATACTTTACAGATATAATAGTGTATGCTGGTGAAGAGACTAGCTACTCATACGTACTAGACCTAGTCTATGTAACATTTATTGGACAACCACCAGTTGAGACACAGCCATATAGCTATAGATTCGTTATTAGAACACCAGAGGAAGGGCCTATCCTAGGTTATTCATGGGGCGATTATAGTGACTATAGTGGTGTAGCTCATGCATGGCTTAAGCCTGGAGACTATAGTATTGAAATAAAGGAGATAGATACTGGTTATGCATACTTTGAAACAAGTATTGTATACAACTTCTCTATAGGCTATGATAGTGTTGAGGAGACGATCTACCTACCACTACCAGCTCTAACTATTAACGTTACAACACTAGAGAGTGATGTTGGAATACCCTTTGACGTAGGGGTGTTATTGACTCCAGAGAATAGATGTATTGTAGACTATGCTGGTACACTATACTTTGTAGGAGGCTATTCTACAGCCTACGTTGTACCACCTGGTTTCTACTATCTAGAACCAGTTATTGGAGATGGTTCTGAAAACTACTCAATAGTAGCTACAGTATACTCTAATGAACTATATAGTTATGAAGTAAGCCCTCCACTAGGCTATCTTAATGTATCAATGATATTTAACTCAACAATACTCCATAAATACTATGATATTTATACACAAGAATACTATGATGGAGAACCATATCTAGACACTTATGTACGTAGTGCTAGCTCTAGTGAACTAGTACCACTACTACCAGATACCTATGGTATTATAACACAGAGTATCGGTATGCTAGAACCACTATACGATATAGTTGTTAGTGAAGGCTCTATAACTAGTGTAGAAATACAGTTGGGTAGAATAGTTGTTAATGCTACAGAGTTCAACTATACTGGAGCAGATGTACCAGTACTAGTCTTCCCATTTAATAACGAGACAGGAGAGCCTGATTGGTCAACACTACTACTATACACTTATACTGGATGGGATGGTATAGCTTATATAGACATTATCCCTGGATCATATGCTGTAGCAATACCAGGTACTAATATTACTTATTGGTGGTGGACTAGAGTAGGCTATGGAGAGGTAGAGCTTAACCTTACAGTTGAAGAAGCTAATGTAACCTATGTATCATTTAACTTAGGTACTCTAAAAACCTATGTATCAACACCCTATGATATACACGGCTACCTAGACTTCTATGTATTAGTATATACTGTAGACTTTGTTGATGGAGAACCCGTGCTTGGTGAAAGAGTTAGCAGCCGCTATATAGGCTATGCTCCAACATATATGTCGTGGACACTAACTCCTGGACAATACTTTATAGGTATGTCTCTATCCTATTCAGGAGACTTTATTGGTGAACCATATCTTGTAACAATAGAGCCTAATGGACTAACTAGTGTAGAGTTTGAAACAGGTATTGTACAGGTAAACTTGTTACTAGCTAACGGCGATCCCGTATCTGGCTACCATGTTGAACTATATACAGATACTGGAGAGTATATTATGGATGACTCTACAGATGTTAATGGTACAGCAAGGTTTATTCTACCAGAAGGAGACTACATGTTAATGGTAGAGGTTGGTGATGAAGAGTACTACTACCCAGTATCATCTATAGCTGGAGAGATCAACTTATACAACTTTACAATACCTACTGGATGCATACGTGTACACGTAACTGGCTATAACGGTACACCAATACCATCTTATAGGATAATAGATGCGTATGAGCAGGACTACTGGATATACTATTTCTATGAATACACTAACGCTAATGGTACAGCATTACTATATGTACCAGCTGGAGAACACACTGTATACCCAGATATCTATCCAGAAGACTATTATGGTGAAGAAGTATATGTTGATGAGGGAGAGACTGTTGATGTATACTTTAACTTAAGCACTATAGTTGTCTACTTAAACACTACACTAAGTTGTGATGAAGACATTAGTATAGGAGTGGTTTCAGCTGATTATCGGTACTTCTACCGCTCTATACTAGAGTTCCCACTATACATACACGTATACCCTGGAGAATATACTGTAGTACTGCCTGGCTCTAATACTAGTGTATATGGTAGTTATGGATATGGTGAAGAAGTCTATGTTAATGTTAGTGAAGTAAGTATTGTTAATGTAACGTTTAACTTAACAGCTATTAGAGTAAAGCTTATCACAAACACTAGTATTGATAGATATATTAAAGCACTCCTCTATGAAGAAATTGATGGAGAACTAGGAGACTATATAGGATATAAGTACCTATACAGTTATGAAGGTCCATCTCCTTCAACACTATTCCTAGTAACACCAGGTACTTACTCAGTCATACTGCATGGTCCTCCCTATGAGTACTGGAGCTATTATGGTAGAATAGGCTATGGGTATAGGTGGAGTGGTGTAGAAGTATCTGTTGGAAACGTACCTGTATTAGCTTATGAACCAGGTGTAGCTCTTATTAGAGTGCTTGCTGGCAACGAGCCTGTTTATGATGTTGAGGTTACAGTGTATGCTATATATGATGGAGAGTACTACTATATAGATTACCAGTATACAGACTATGATGGCTATGCTTACTTCTATTTATCAGAAGGACGCTATGCTGTTGTCTCAGAATATGGTACTGTAGAGTTTAACATAACATGTGGTAGAGTGACAAATGTGTTAGTTAGTGCTACAGTACTTGATGTATATGTTAGAGGACCCGATGGAGAGCCTGTTTCTGCTGAAGTATACTTATACGATGAGTCAATGACCAACTTAATAGCTACAGAAGATACTGATGTAAACGGGTTAGCTAGATTCACTATGGCTCCAGGAAACTATACTGTTGTATTGAGGGGCTATAACTACTTCTACTCACCATATTTAGCAGCATACTACTATAACGTGTTATTTGGATACGGTTATGCTGAAGAAGTTGAGGTTACAGAATATACTGTATTGAATATAACTCTTAGTAGAATTGATTTACATGTTGAAGCACCTGCTTCACCTGCACAAGGGGTTGTTGTAGCAGTCTATGAGCCATCTATAAATGATCCTCTTAAAGGATTATACACTAATGAAAGCGGTATGGCGAGTTTCTATGTAACTAATGGAACTTATAGTGTTATAATATGGGGTTATAACTATGGATGGTGGGATGACTGGTATCTTGGTGTAAGTAGTAACGATAATGCTGGCTATGGAGACCTTGTAGCAACAGTTGATATAGACTCTCTAGGTGTTAAGGTTAATCTTACATATAATATTGCTGAAATACTTGCTAATATAACAACTATTGATGGAGAGCCTATTCAGGGTGAACCAATATACTTGTATGTCTATACATGGTACTACTATAGTATTAAGACAGTATATACTGATAGTAATGGTTTAGCAGTTATGTATGTTACTCCAGGTGAATACTATATTAGAGTAGACGATCTTGATCTAGAATACTATAATATCACTGGGCCATACCTATACTATGTTAATAAGACATTTGCTAAAGTAAACCTCCTCGTAACTGCTCCACCAAGTGTTAGTGGAGATTATTATTATGAGTATGTTACAGTAGAGTTCTACGAGGTTACAGAGTCAGGTGATCTGGGAAGCTTTATAACTATAGTATATGCTTACATAAACTCTACCTACACACTATACCTACAATACAATATGACAGTAGCAGCTGTTATACCAGGGTACAATAGCACTGGTACAAGCTATTCATCATACGGCTATGGAGACCGTATAGACTTTAATACAACAAGTTCACCAATCAATATAACATTCTATATGTCTAGACTATCAGTACATGTTATCGGTCCATGGGGTCCAGTATCCGGTATTGAAGTAAGGGTTTATCCATCAATCCCCGGCTATGGAGGTACTTCTGAATACACAGACCTTAATGGATACGCTGAATTCCTATTGACAAAGGGTCCATACACCTACTACCTACCATACATTATGCCAGATATTCGTAGGAGTGTTGTTCTAGGGTATTATGATAAAAAGGTTGTTGAGGAAGAGCTAGGAGCTATAATTATAAATCATAATCATGCACCAGACATAGACACATCGTTGTGTGTCTACGTCAGTATTGGTGGGAGTGGATGTTATTACTATGTATGGGATCAGAGGATAGTCTATGTGCATAATGGAGAGTTTAATGTATCAACATGTGATACCCATGGATACGTTATTAAAGAGACTGTGTATGTTGAGGAACTAGACTATGTTGAAGTAAACTTTAGTACTGGAAACCTACTAGTAAACATATACACTTATGGTGGAGAACCAGTTTATGGAGAATATGCATACCTATATACACAAACAGGTGATCCAAGTAGTCCAGGTGTAGGTGACTATGTTAGATATGACTGGGTTTATTCAGGATATGCAGAGTTTGATACACTAACACCAGGACTCTATGCTTTAGAATTTCCAGCATATACTTGGTCAGACTATGGGTATCCAGAATACTTCTTTAACTTAAACGTTACAGAACTAGTTGACAACGAGTACACTGTGTATCTTGGAAGACTTAATGTAAAGCTAGTCTACAATAATGGAACGCCTGCTACAGGATATGAAGTAAGCCTGTACACGGTATCGGATTCGTATCTATGGTGGGAGGTTGATACAGAGTATACAGATGAGAATGGTATAGCATCATTTGATGTAACAAGTGGCACATACGCACTAGTCATTAGTGGTTTAGGAACAGTCTATGGTATAGTTGTTGAGAGTGGTAAAGTAACTAATGTAACATATACTGTTGAACCAGCAGATCTAGCTGTAACCAATATAACATGGACACCTGCTACACCAAGCGATGGAGATACAGTACTTGTAACAGCTAATATAACAAACTATGGACCAGGATCAGTACTAACAGACTTCTATGTAAACTTCTATCTAAACGACTCACTAGTAAAGACGCTGGTTGTCCATGGTTTAGTAGCTGGATACTATACCCTAGTAACAGCACCTATAACAGCAGTAGCTGGTGTTGATGAAGTAAGAGTTGTTGTTGATGAAGAGAAGAGGATCTATGATTCAGACCGTAGTAATAATGAAATGACTATCTATATTACTGTGTTAAAACCAGATCTAACAGTACTGAACGCTAGTGTAGAAGGAGACCTTATTGATGGAGCTGAAGCTACACTAGTCTTCAATATAACAAACCTTGGACCAGGCGATACACATAGAGAGTTTCTTGTAGAAGTCTACCATAACGATAGGCTTATAAGAACATTTAGTGTTAACGGATTATCTGTTGGAGAGATCGTTGAGCTTTCAACAACATTTACTGTTATGGGAGGCTCTAACGAGCTTAGAATAGTTGTTGACCCAGATAATAGGATGACTGAAGAGAATGAGTCTAACAACGAGTACGTGTTAGTAGTCTATGCTCCACTGCCAGACCTAGCTATTGTAGATGCAGTTATAGAGTGTGATGAATGGGTTGAGGGAGGTATAGCTATTATCAATACTACAATATCCAATATTGGTAGTGCAGCTACTCTACGCTCATTCTTCCTAAAACTATACATTGACGGAGAATATGTCTCATCATCATACTATAGTGGTGGACTAGATGTTGGCGAGGAAGTCTATATAGTATTCTACATACTATTGAAGGGCGGTGAACATAATGTATCAATAATTGTTGATCCAGATAACCGTGTACCAGACTCTAATAGGACAAACAATATGTACACACTAATCTATAGTGTTCCAGCACCAGACCTAGAGGTGACATGGATAAGCTATCCATCAACAGTTAATGAGGGTGAAGAGTTTGACATAGTATTTAATGTATCAAACACTGGTATTGGAGAGACACGTATAGACTTCTATGTAGACCTCTTTGTAGATGGTGTTAGATGGGATAGTGTACTAGTTGATACATCACTAACACCTGGGGAATCTGTTACAAAGAGCTTTACACTATCACTTAGTGCTGGAGAACATGAGATCGAGATAGTTATTGATCCAGAGGAGCGTACTGGAGACTCTAATAGAACAAATAATGTATACAAGTTCAATATAACAGCACTCTATTCAGAGTTAGAAGCAGTAGCTATAATGCTTAATGCATCAGAAATACACTATGGAGTATCTGGAGAGCTCATCATTACAGTAAGGAATAACGGGCCTGGAGAAGTATCTAAACCATTCTATATAGCATTGTTTGAGAACGATACATTCATATATCAGAAGAAGGTTGAGCCACCAATAGGTGTTGGCGAAGAAGTTAATGTATCAATACCTATTGAGCTAAAGACTGGTTATAGAAACTATACAGCAGTTGTTGACGACCACTACATGATATGCTATGGCTATGGAGCATGTGTTTACAAACATAGATTTGAGATGAGCGATCCTGATAGGAGTAACAATAATGTATCAATACTAGTCTATGCTCTAGGTCCAAACCTAGTAGTTACAAACATAACTATATCACCTGAACAACCAGTTGGATGGGGTATGTTTACAGTAAACGTTACTGTTAAGAATATTGGAGACTATAGGTTAGAGGAGTTTCCATGGCTAGAACTAGTAATTGATGAAGACACCTACATGCTATGGAGTAGTGTAGTTCTTGAGCCTGGCGAGGAGACTGTATTGTCTAAGACAATATATGGAGGCTATGGACCGGGTTCTCATAGTGTTAAAGCATTTATCGATCCATTTAATGAAGTAGTTGAACATAATGAGAGTGATAATGAGTATGAGACTGTTCTTAACATACCATATCCTGATCTAGAGGTTTTAGCAGTATATGTTGAAGCACCTGATGTGCTAAACCATGTTGACAAGTATAATGTTACAGTATCTATAGTTAATAATGGAGCAGACTTCCTACATGGCTTCTATGTAGCTATAGTACTACCTGGAGTTGGAGATTATATTAGGAGAGCATTTGTTGAAGGAGGGCTTAACAATAGCCAGGTAGTTAATGTAACATTCACTCTATTCACTAGACCACCTGGAGAGCTTGTATATCAAGCTGTAGCCGACTATCACGATGATATTCCAGAGTCTAATGAGGATAATAATGTTATGGAGTTTAGTACACCAAAGATCCGTTCACTAGACATAGCTTCTACAACATATACTCTATGGATGGATGTTGTAGAAGATGATGTTCTTAGAATAGTTAATACTGGTAGTGTACCATTAGAGGTTTCCAACATATCATTTAGTGAGCCATGGATAACAGTAGACTATACAGTGTTTCCAGTATCACTAGCTCCAGGAGAATACTTTGATCTAGAGTTCCATGTAGACACTGTATCATTAGGAGTGGGTACTTATAGTGTAGGAGTACTTATGGGTACTAATACAAGCTATATACTAAATACTACAATAAGCATATTCGTTAGAGACCCCTCTGAAATATTCTCAATAAGTGTATCAAACAACTACTATAACATAAGCTATTCAGGATCTATAGTACTAGGCGTAGATATAGCTTCATCATACTACCCACTTGAAAGCTATACTATAGAGTTTAGTGGTAATGCTACACCAATGCTTACAACAGACACAACAGTAGTTGTTAATAATACAGGTACTTATAGGTTCCTGCTAACAGCTACTCCAGATAGAGTTTCTGAAGGACTACATGTACTAGACATTAATGTTACTCTAAACAAGTATGGTGTCTATAGGACTGAGACAGTATACATAATGGTTTATAAAGACCCAATACTACTAAGTATTATGCCTAAGAACAACAGCGTTATACCATCAACAACACTTGTACTAACATGGAGTACTAATGTAAAGACTAATGCTACAATATACTTTAGAGATGTAACAAGCCCATCATATACAGAGATTGATATTGATAAGAAGAAGTTAGCTCATACAGTATATCTTGGAGGACTACTAGTAGGACATACTTATGAATACTACCTAGTTATAATGTCTGAATACGGCTCTATAACAACTGGTCTATACTATATAACAGTTGAGCCATCAGTAGGCTTTACCGAACATGAAGTAAACGTTACTATTAAGAGAGACTATAACCAGGTTATAGAGATCAGTATAGTAAACTATGATGAATCATTTGGACACAACGTTATGGCATGGATTGTTAACCCGCATCCAGAGCTTGTACTAAACTTTGTAGGCTCTGGATCAATTGATCAAGAGCTATATGTTGAAGCAGGAGCTACAGCTACACTAACACTTGTTGTACATGCAGCTGATACAACTAGGTTAAACTATACTGTCACTGCAGTTCTTCTAAACTTAGACAACAACGTATCTGATACTATGGTTATAAACATATTTATTGAAGAACCAGTGTTTGACCTAGAGATACAGTATCTTGGTATGGACAATAATACACTAGTACAGATATATAAGATAGTCAACCATGGTGATACAATAACAGATCTATCGGTATACCTTACAGGGCCTATAACATCATTTGTATACGTATACCCAACTATAAACCATGCAAGACTGGAAGCCGGTTCATCAATGATATTCTACCTAATACCAATACTCTCAATGCTACCAGAAGACCCTAGTCTACTAAATGGTACTATAATAGTTGAGACAAAGGATCCAAGGAATATAGAGTTTAAGACAAAGCCTTTCCAGCCACCACCTGGGTACAAGATCTATAAGGTTGTTCTTAAGAGCCTTAAGCTTAAACTCAGAGCACAAGATTGGTACTGTACAAACCGTCCAAAGGTTACAGTAAAGCTTAAGGGATCATTCGATCCGCCTGATGACGATATGACAGCAGTATTGTTTATAAAGTTTATACCAAAGAACTATCCAGAACAAGTACGTCCACATGACGGTACTATATATGTTAATGGTGTACCAGTCTATAGTTGGTCAAACACTATACCATCTGGTACAATATCTGTTGAAGTACCAGTAGAAGCTCTAGGAATAAACCCGAGTGGCGGTATTTCAGAAATAACAATAGATATTGAGACTGCACATATGAATGGTGGACACTATGTTGTAGCTACAGACTTTGAGCTAGTAATTGATGCTAAGGGAGGCACTTTCTACATAGCTGCTAGAAACTATGAGGAAGCACGTGAGAAAGTGTATAGTGTCTTCAAACCTAGTGCTGTATCTATAAACCCGATTGACTGTGAAGAACCGCCTAAACCACCATCTAGTATTGTTAACCTAGCCTTTGCTGTTAAGAAAGGATTTGAGTTTGAGCTTGGTAAGATAACTAAGGTTCCAAGTATACTACGTAATCTTATAAAGACTGTTATTGAGATTAAGGCTAAGGTTGAGGGGTCATACTCTATAACGGAGACAGCTATAGAGATATCTGCATCTGGTGAACTAGTTCTAAGATTTGGTACAGAGGGTGCTAAGGGAGCATTATCAGCAAAGGCTTCATGGGGTGTTGAAAACTGTGAATGGAGGTTTAAGGGTGGTGAACTATCTGGTTCACTACTTTATTTCAGAGAACTACCATTCCCACTTCCAGAGACATGGATTAAGTGGATTAACAACTATGGTATAGAGCTTAAAGCTGAAGTAAACCTAGGTATAACAGAGGCTAAAGTCACTCTAAACGAGTACTTCCGCCCCAAGTCTCTAGACTCACTACTAATTGGGGTAAGCATTACTGGTACTGCTGAACTAGATCTTGGCGATGGAATGAAGCTCAGTCTAGAACTAGCTATTGGAGGCGACATGGGCTGGAGCTCTAACGCATTTATTGGTAAGATATGGGTTAGAGTTAAGGGTGATGTAAGCGTTGACTTAAGCATATGGGAGTACACCTACACTGGCGAGTTTGGTGTAAAGTTTGTCTATACATTTGGTAAAGGATGGGAGGTTAAGCCTATAAGCGACCCATATGGTACGTTGTACGAGTACTACTTCTATCCAGAACAACTAGGGTATCCATACATAGCTCTAGCAGACAAGTATACAGCTTCAACACCATCACTATCATATCTACCTGGAGTAGGCATTGTAGCTACATGGATAGCATCAGATGGTAACGAGTCTAAGGTAGTGTACTCAGTATATAGTGGTGGTTCATGGAGTGAGCCGGAGGCAGTTCCAGCACCAACAGACCTATTATACCTTGGTACACGTTCATGTATTGTTGATGATAAGCTATTGTTGTTGACAACAGCTGTTGAACCATTCGATCCAACTGGTATGGACTATGACGAGCTTATGTCTAAGTTGAACAACCGTACACTATACTATACTGTATGGGATGGTGTTTCATGGACAACGCTGACACCAATAGCTACTGGTGTGACGGGATTATATGATCTAGCATGTTATGGTGATAAAGCAGTTGTTGTATGGAAGCAGGTATCTAGTGATGGAGAGGTTATAGGATATAGCTTTATGGAGGACATGGTCTGGAGTACGCCATCTATAATAACAGATACAATGGTTAGTGGAGAGCTTAGTATACGTGATCTAGCTGTAGAATACTATAATGGAGAACCAGTTATTGTATGGACAGCTGATGTATACCGTGGAGTAGTTAATGAGACGTTTATGAATATTATAACATGGATGTACTACTCAGTATACAGTAGTGGTTTATGGAGTGACCCAGTTGTAGTTGACAACGTTAACTCTCCATGGTCACTAGACCTAGCTAGGTCTAGTGACAAGCTATACCTAGTATACGCTACAAGAAACCATACACTACTACTATCATCATATAATGGTTCGTGGACACTATTAGAGCCTATAGGATTTGGATTAGAGCCTGAAGCTATAGTTGCTGGAGGAAAGATCCTTATACTAACTAGAGCGTTCTATAACATAAGCTATCGTGATATAGGGTTGCATATAGTAGACCTTGATACATTAGAGGCTTCACCTAAACAGTATGTGACACGTGATGAACTAGATGATAGAGACTATGCTATAGGATCTGGTGGTACTGGAGAAGTATTTATTGTATGGACACGTAGACCAGTAAACACTACTGGTTTACCAGAAAACCATACATACGCTTATGGACTATACTATACAACACTAAGCGAGATCGAGCTGTCAAGCCTAGAGCTATCAACTAATGTAACATACGAGGGTTCACCTGTAACAGTTAGTGTAAACATAACCAATTATGGAGATACAGATACAACATTAGACCTAGTTGCTAAACTAAACAATACAATAGTCTACGATGCTACACTAGAAGTACCAGCTAACTCGTCAATAATACACGAATTCAATATAACGGTTCTAGAGACAGGCTATTACGAGTTAGAAGTACTACTGCTAAACATTACACCACCAACAATGCTTCCAACAATAAAGGCTTCAGACACATTTACTGTAAAACCGTTCTTTGAACTAACAAAGCCTGTTAATGAATCATTTGTTGAAGGAGTTGTTGATGTTGAGGGATGTGTTTATGGAGTAGAGCCGGCTGATATAGAAGTAGTGGTTGTTAGAGATAGTGAATCTACAGTAATAGCTACGTTAGAGGATGTAGTTGGTTCATGGAGTGTAGGCTTTGATACAACAATGTTTAGTGATGGACCAGTAGAGCTTGTAGTAGAAGCTAGTATACTTGATGGAGAGTTGTTTAGAGAGCTCCATCTAGTACTATATATTGATAATACACCACCAGTTATAGAAGTTGTTAAACCAGCTAATAACAGCTATGTAGCTGGACTAGTTAATATAACACTAAACATCTACGACACCTACTACAGCCTACCATCAACACCACTGTATAGGATAGACTATGGAGAATGGCTTGAACTAGAAGGCTCTAGTGGAACATACTATCTACTACTAAACACTACATTGTATCCAGATGGAGAGCCTATAGTGATAGACTTTAACGCTACAGACATATCTGGTAAGACAACAACTTCTACACTAGTATTGATACCAGACAATACGCCGCCAGAGACAACAGACAACTCTACAACACAGTGGTACAACCATGACGTAGTTATACTGCTTACACCATTCGATCAAGTATCTGGCACTAATGCTACATACTACCGTGTTGATGGTGGTGAGTGGGTTAGAGGTACAGTAGTAGTTATACCAGCACCAAGTGACCACAGTAATGATGGTGTACACACTATAGAATACTATAGCGTAGATAATGTCGGTAATGTAGAGCCTATTAAGACAGCATACGTATACATAGATACAACACCGCCAGTACAGACTGTAACAGGTCCATCCAATGGATCATATGTACGTGGAGTTATAGAATTCTATGGATATGTTGTTGAAGAACCTTCTGGACTAGACCATATATGGATCTACCTTGATGGAGAATATATTGGAGACATAGCAGTTACAGACCCATATAACACGACATGGACTGTAGAGTTAAACACTACACTACTAGATGATGGTGTACACACTATAAGCTTTATAGCAGTTGATAAAGCAGGTAATATTGACTGGGATAACACAACATTTATTGTAGACAATACACCGCCAGTAGCTGAGATACTATCACCACCTAGTGGTAGTATTGTAGCTGGTAACGTATCTATAGAGTTTAGCTATAGTGATGCAAACCTAGCTGAAGCACTATTGATAGTAGATGGTGACGTAATTAACGTAACTGGACTATACAGTTATACAATAGACACTACAGTTTATCCAGATGGAGAACTAACGGTAACACTAAAGGTGGTTGACAAAGCTGGAAACTATATAGAAGACACTATAACACTAATAGTAGACAATACAGCTCCATCAGCAGAGATAGTTAGTCCAGAGAATGGAAGTATAGTTGGATTCAATATAACTATAGAGTTTACCTATAGTGACCCACATCTACAACAAGCAATACTAGTTATAGATGGCATGGTTATTGATGTGACTGGAAGCTATAGCTATGAACTAGACACTACACTACTAGATGATGGAGCACACACTATATTATTGAATGTAAGTGATATTGTTGGAAACTACCGTGTAGTATCTATAGTAATAATTGTTGATAACACGCCGCCAACAGCATCTATAGTATCACCAGTAGATGGCTCACTAGTATCTGGTATTGTAGAAGTAGTTGTAGACTACTACGATCTACACCTAGATCAAGCAGTTCTATACATAAATGGTACACCAGTAGAGTTAACTGGATACACCTACCTATGGGATACTACAGAATATCCTGACGGCATCTATAACCTAACACTAGTTGTAACAGATGTTGTAGGGTATAAAGCAGTTGATACAGTATTTGTTGTAGTAGACAATACACCGCCAACAGCTGAAATAACTAGTCCTGAAGATGGAAGCCTTGTATCAAACACTATAACTATAGAGTTCACTTACAGTGACCTGCACCTTGATAAAGCGATACTATACATAGACAACACACCAGTTGATGTGACTGGAAGCTATAGTTATGAATTAGATACAACACTGTTGGTAGATGGAGAACACGTTATAACGTTGTCAGTAAGCGATCTAGCTGGCAATGTATACAATACATCTATAACAATAGTTGTAGACAATACACCGCCAGTAGCTGAGATAGTTAGTCCGGAGACTGGTTCATGGGTTAAAGGTGTTGTAGAGATTGTTATGAACTATAGCGATCCACACTTACTAGAGGCAGTACTATACATTAATGGCTCGCCGATACCACTAGAGGATCTAGTGTATGAATGGGATACTACAGAGTATGTTGATGGAGTATACAACATCACACTAGTTGTAAAGGATATGCTAGGGCACACTAGTAGTGATACAGTATTCCTATACGTAGACAATACAGTTCCGTCAGCAGAGATCACTAGCCCTGTTGATGGAGAACTAGTATCTGGTGTAATCAATATAACGTTCAACTACTATGACGCCAACCTTGATAAAGCATACCTAATAATCAATGGCTCATGGATTGATGTAACTGGCTCCTACAACTACCTACTAGACACAACAACACTACCAGATGCACCATTAAACATAACACTATATGTAGTAGACATTGCTGGAAACAGCTATAGTGTATCAGTAATAGTTATAATAGACAATACACCGCCAATAGCTGAAATAGTTTCTCCAATAGATGGTTCATGGCTTTCTGGAATAGTAGTTATAGAGCTAAACTACAGTGATCCACATCTTGATAAAGCAGTACTATACATTAATGGAACACCAATAGAACTGGCAAGTCCAGCATACACATGGAATACTACAGAATACCTAGATGGTGTCTACAACATAACGTTAGAAGCTATAGACCTCCTTGGACACCGCAGTACTGATACAATAATAGTCTATGTAGACAACACTATACCCTATACAGAGATAACTAGCCCATTAAATGAGAGCATTGTCTACGGAGTAGTCAACGTTACAATGGAGTACAGCGATCCATGGCTGTATAAGGCTTACCTAATAATTGATGGAGAATGGATTGAGGTTACTGGAGCCTATAGCTATACACTAGATACAACAACACTAATTGATGGACTTCATAATATAACGTTGTATGCAGTAGACTATATAGGACATAGTAGTAGCTATACAGTACTAGTAATAGTTGATAACAACCCGCCAGAAGCATTAATTACAAGCCCTGCAAGCGGATCCTTTGTTGAAGGAACGATAACGATAGAGTTTAGCTATAGTGATGTAACACTAGTTAATGCTACATTATACATTGATGGTGAAGCAGTTGATGTTACTGGAGTATATAGCTACATCTTAGACACAACAGCTATGGATGATGGAGAACATACTGTATCATTAGTAGTATATGATGCAGTTGGTAGAACGACAGAACACACTATAACATTATATGTAGACAACCATGCACCAGAAGCATCTATAACATCACCAGTTGATCAGGAGTTTGTTGAAGGAACTATAGAGATAGCGTTTAGCTACAGCGATCTATTCCTTAAAGAAGCACTATTGTACATAGATGATACAGTAGTCAATGTCACTGGATCAACAAGTTATACACTAGACACTACTAGCCTAGCTGATGGAGACCATGTAATCAAGCTTGTAGTACACGATATGATAGGGCATGAAACAGTTGCGGAGATCACGGTGTATGTTGATAATACACCTCCAGTTGTAGAGATCACTAGCCCTGTTGATGGAGAACTAGTATGTGATACTATTGAGGTAACATTCAGCTATAGCGATCTATATCTTGATAAAGCAGTACTTGTTATAGATGGTGTAGAAGTTGATGTAACAGGGTTAAATAACTACACACTAGATACAACAACACTAGGTGATGGAGAGCATACTATAGAGCTCCATGCATGGGATGTGATTGGGCATGAATCAAGTATAGCTGTGACAGTTGTTGTTGACAACACCTATCCAGCAGTAACTATAACAGCTCCAATGAATAATAGCCTTGTATCAAACACTATAACACTAGAGTATAGTGTTGTTGAAGAACACCTAGACAAGATCAGTGTCTATGTTGATGGAGTACTGTATACTGAGTTAACAAGTGTTGAACCAGTAGATATTGATACAACAACACTAACTGATGGAGTACACGTTGTATCAGTAGAGGTTGTAGACAAGCTAGGGCATACTACAGTAGAAACAATACTAGTAATAGTTGATAATACAGCACCAGTTGTAGAGATCACTAGCCCTGTTGATGGAACAGTTGTTTATGAAGGTACATTAGATGTGTTATGGAGTGTTGTTGAAGAGAACTTAGAGAAGCTAATACTATTTATTGATGGTGAAGCAGTTGATGTGACAGGGCTAGAGAGCTATACACTAAATGTTGACGAGCTATCTCTAGGAATTCACAATATAACATTATATGCTATAGATAAGTTAGGGCATACTGGTGTAGATACAGTATTCATAGAGAAACAAGCAATAACAACAACTACTCCAACAACAACACCCACTACAACACCACCTACAACCACGCCTACAACAAGTCCAACTACACCCACTACACCAACAACTACTCCAACAACAACCACTACAACTCCTATAACAACCCCAACAACACCAACAAGCCCAACCACTCCACCAATCACAACTACTCCAACCACCACTCCACCACCTGGACCACCAATAACAATGATAGTTGTAGCAGTTGTAGCAGTAGCAATAATAGCAATAGCAATACTGCTATTCCTAAGGAAAAAGTAGACAAACTATGACATAATTTATTAAACTTTTTTTTAACTATCCCAGCTTAAACAATTATTTTTCAAGAGATACTCTATATGCGACTATCTGTCTTTAACTTTACTAAAAGATTGTTTAAAACATAGACGTTATTGTCTATTCTCTAACATGTTTTTAGAAGATGATAGTAGTACGGGTTAATGAAATTATATGGTATACTATATACTAGTATAAACTCTATTTCATCTAATTACTGTAGAAAAGACTACTTCTTAACTAAAGGTATTATACATAGGAATTTTAATTCTCTATTACTAGTGTTCCAGTATTCATGCTCTATGTTAGGCGGTATGTATATGAAGAAGCCTTTGGTCACACGGTAGACTCGTTCACCGATTCTTACATCTCCAACACCTTCTAGAATATAGATCTCGTGTTCCCATGGATGGCTATGAGCATTTATATGTCCACCTGGTTGAATTGTAAACAATCTCATAGCAAAGTTTGGTACACCGTCTTTCTCACTAAGAAGCCAGCGTATAGATACGCTCTCACCCTGTTCTAGAGGTAGAGGTTTTTCTTCAACAACCTCGTAGTAGCCAATCTTTTCACCACATGGCCCACTGACGATACGTGTCATATCTAGTCACCAGTCTAGACACTATAGTGTATGGTGGGATATAAGTGTGTGGATATAGGTGTTGTGTAAGAGTATATGCTATCCTACACGTATATAGGCTGGATTATATCTTGGTAGACAATCTATAGTAGTTACAAGTACTCTATACCTACGTTTAACTCTAAATCCATGTCTACTATAGTAGTTCTCTAATCCATGGAGTGCATCTAAGTATATGCCCTTAACTCCATAGCTAGCTAGAGCTTTAACCATATGGTTTAAAAGAATTGATCCCAGCCCTCTACCTTGTGCATGTGGGTGCACAGCTAGTGTATATGCATAGCCGTATCTCTCTCCATCAACCCCTCTCCTAACTTCTCCATCAACATACCCTACGACTCTACCAGTCTCTCTATCAACTAGTACATATACTATAAGCTCTTTAGTACTGTACCATTTAATAGCCTCATCCATTCTCCACTCTTCAAACCAACTATACTTCCTAAAAGCCTTATCCCATACACCAACAATACCCTCTACATCATCTAGTGTAGCCTTTCTAATAACCACATTACCTGGTACACAGTACTCTCTATAAGACCCATGGTACTCCATTAGAGTAAGAATGGTTTCTCCAAAACAAGCTCCAACAACACTACGTACTAGACTATATAGTGGTGAAAACTCGTATCCACAACTAATCTTTACAACACATACTCTCCTACTAGATAATACATGGTATGGCCATGATAGCATATGATATATTGTCTCTAATAGATAGTATCTTGGTAGATAAGGATCTATACACAACCATATACTACCAGCTACACCATAGACTCTAGTAAAAGCTATACCATATACTCTTCCACCATATGTGGCGATGCTGAATTCGTTTGGGTTAAAGGTACTGTACTCAAACCATAGACTACGGATCTCTTCTGGAGAAACAGTTCTCTCACCAGAAAAACCTCTAACACACATACACTTGTTATATACACAAGCTATCTCTCTATCCAGTAAACCACCTCTATAGCCTAGGAGAACACGTAAAACCATTATATAATAAACCTACTTCTTTCTAGTACACAATCAGCCTTATACCCTGCTTTCTAGACTCACTAACTATATCAAGTGTTGTCTTAGCCCTAAGTGTAGCTAGTATAGGCTCTATAGACTTCTCTGTCTTACTCATAAGATAGTCTCTAACTCTAACCAATCTCTCAATATTCTTTATACCAGGTCTAGTCTTAACTTCAACAACGTATATCTTCCTTTCACACTCAATATACAGATCCACTTCATACTCATCAACCATATACATTCTCCTAATCATAGAGATCTTTTCACCAGACAACTTAATCTCATCAACCAAGTCATCACGTACAAATCTAGACAACGTAGCCTCCGTTAAAGCACCAATATCACTACCCAAAGCTCCAAGCATACTAGTATGCTTATCAAGTATCTCTCTATGCCTCCTAAGCTCCTCCCAAATCCTCTTGATCTCTTCATGTATTTCATCAAACTTACGATCATGTTGTTCAAGCTTCTCCCATATCTTCCTAATTTCATGCCATATCTTCTTAATCTCACCCCAGATACCCTTAATCTCCTCTCCATGTCTTATCAAGATCTTTTCATGTCTGTCAAGTCTTTCCAAGATCTCGTTAAACTTACGATCATGCTGCTCTAACTTCTCCCATATCTTCTTGATCTCTGCTTCATGTCTGTCAAGTCTTTCCAAGATCTCGTTAAACTTACGATCATGCTGTTCAAGTTTTTCAAAGATCTTTAGCAAGCCTATCTTAGCTGCTACGGCATAACGAAATTCTTCATCCTCTTCAAGTAGTTTAAGAAACTCTCTCTTATTAATAGCTATGCTATCCATCCTCTATACCACCTATGTTATAGGTGTTCTATAGTATGTTTATAAACATAGTCTTTCTCTAATAATGTAGAGCTTTCTCTACACTATACTGTAGGTGTTTCTCAAGGAAAATATTATATGGTCTATACATAGATATTGTCTCCATAGATAACAGTTGGGAGGATGCTGTACTATGGGTGTTGCTATAGAGGCTAGGGGTTTGTGGAAGACTTATAGGACTAAGAAGAGGAAGGGGTTGTTCCGTAGCCAGGTTGAGGTTGTTGAAGCACTACGTGGTGTTAGTTTCCATGTACGACATGGGGAAGTTGTTGGATTGCTAGGCCCTAATGGTGCTGGTAAGACAACTACTATAAAGATTGTGTCTACATTGTTGCTTCCAGATAAGGGTGAGGCATTTGTTGAAGGATATAGTGTTGTACGTGAGGCTAGAGAAGTACGTAAGTGTATAGGCTTACTACTTACTGTTGAAAAGGGTTTTTATGGTAAGCTTACTGGCCGTGAGAATCTTGAGTATTTTGGAGCACTCTATGGTTTAAGCGGCAGCGTTCTTAAAGAACGTATAGATTATTTAATGAAGCTACTTGAACTTGATAAACTAGGTGCTGTTGACCGCTTATTTGAAGAGTATAGCCTTGGTATGAAGGCTAGGCTTGGACTAGCACGTGCATTGCTTAAGGATCCACCAGTACTGCTTCTTGATGAGCCAACACTTGGTCTTGACCCACCTAGTGCTCGTAAGATACGTGGTCTTGTAAGAGATCTTGCTCGTAATGGTAAAGCAGTACTATATACTACACATAACATGTTTGAAGCAGAGATTGTTTGTGACCGTATACTATTGATTAATAAGGGTAGGATTGTTGTAGAGGGTTCTCCTGAAGAGCTTAAAGCCCGTATACCAAGGCTACGTACTATAGCTGTTCTTGTAAAGAATGGTTCTAGAGATGTTATTGAAGAATCTATTAAGGGTATTGGTGTGTGGAGAGAGGTTGCTACTACACCAGAGGGTTTGATCAGTATACGTGTTAAGACTGAGAATCCTGAAGAGATACTGCATGACGTTGTTAAAGCTATTGTTGGAAATGGGTATACTATTGCTTCACTAAGAGTTGAAGAACCTACACTAGAGGATGTGTTTATATACTTCTCAACTAGCGAGGGGTCTGGTGGTTAGTAGATGGGTTTTCTAGATATACTAAGGGCTGAGTTGAGGTTTGTATATGCTGATGTGTTTCGTAGGAAGTCTGTATTGTTTATGTTTATAGCCTACCCCTACATACTTACACTATTTATACTACTTGTAGGCTATTCCATGGGTTCTGCTAGTGTTTTTGTTGAACGTGTAGGTGTTGACCCAGCTATATTCTTTATAACTAGTGGTTTTATACTAATGGCTATACTTGGTGTTGGAGACGATATACTCTGGAGGCCATTGTTTGATGAATGGCTTGGTACACTACCATATATTATATCAAGCCCTGTATCACGTGTACAACACTATATATCAATACCAATACCTAGGCTACTTCTTGTACTAGTTAGTGGTTCAACAAGTGTTGTACCAGTACTATTGTATTATTATGGACTCCATGGACTTGTTGAAGGAGTTGCTATCATATTATTAACTGCTATAGCAGCTATATTCTTTGCGTCAATAGCTATGGTTATAATGGGTGTACTATACGGTTTTGGAGGTGAGCATTGGAGAGCTATTAATGTTATACGCCCACTACTACTAGTACTACTCGGCGTCTATTATCCCAAATACCTACTGCCACTAAGCGGCTATATTGTTAGTTCACTAATACCATCATCACATATTGTAGAAGCTATACAGAGAATACTAACTGGGTACAACCCCAGTCTCCAAATAATGTTCATGCTCATAGGTGTTGCTACAGCACTCTTCATACTCTATACACCAATTGGTGTTAAGAGTATTGTTTACTGGGAGAAGCGTAAGGTTGGTGAGGGGGTGAAGATATAGTGAGTGCTTCAAAAGCTGTATTTAAAGCATACTTGTTAGCAGAACTTCTACGTAGCCGTGGAATAGTGTATGGTTTAATGGGTATGATATTGTGGATGGTAATGTTTATACTGCCAATGACGTTGTTTAGACCACAAAACTTTCCTGTAGAGGTAATGTCTGGATATGCTTTTACAGCAATACTTGTGTTCATGTCATACTCTATAGCTACATGGGATTGGGCTTGGGAGTTAAGATGGCTTATGAGAGCTAATATACTTGAGTATGTAATAGCTAGTGGCCGTAGTATATATGTCTTATATACTGGTATAATACCTGTATCACTACTGTGGATGACTGTAGCTATAACAGTAGTATATGCTGTATTATCAGCACTAACTGCTCCGCCAAAGCTATTGTTTAAAGAACCACTAGTACTCACACTAGGTATTGTGTTACTAGTTACCGTATTATTTAGTCACTCAATGATACTTGGTGGTACAACAATAAGTGTTGGTACAAGCGGTCCAGTAATGGAGATTCTTGGATGGATACTGCCAATAACAACTGGCGGTCTAGTACCATTAAAGAATATGCCGTCTCAAGTACAGGCGATAGCACTTGCAACACCATATAGTTATCCAGCAGAACTTATAAGATACTCACTACTAGGTTCAGAGACAATACTACCACTACAACAGATGATAGTCTATGGAGTACTCTATGCAATAGTATTCTTAGTAGCTTCAATAACCTATTTCAATCTACAACTTAAGAAAATGCTTAAGGAGGGAGTGAAGACAGTAGGTATGTATTGATAGAAGTAGCCATACTTATTTATCTCTAAAACTATTAATTAACTATGGCGTATACATGGTTTTAGATAAGAGGGTTGTTGACAAGGTATTAGATAAGCTTAGAGAGCTATTTACTAAAAGATATAGAGACTATATAGCTTATGCATACTTGTTTGGCTCAGTTGTTGAAGGTAGAGCTACATGTGAAAGTGATATAGATATAGCTATACGTTTCTACAATAGTGTCTCTAAAAGAGAACAGTGGAGAATTGTTAAGGAGATTTCAGGAGATGTAAGTGAGGATATAGACTTAGTTATACTATCAATAGATTCTCCAGTACTATGTATGAGTGTATTTAGTCATGGAGTACTATTTTATTGTAGAGATAAATGGCTGTTATTCCTAGATCATAATAGAGTATTGAAACTCTATAACGACTTCCTCTACATAGCTAGACCCTATAAGGAGAGGCTGATGGAGTGTATTGAGAAGGGAATTACTAAGTAGGGTATAATAGGTTTAAGCGTGCTATAGATTTCTTAAAACAATTAGAGGAGATAGATGTAGAGAGAGTTGTTAGTGACTATACATTAATATCTAGTCTAGAACGTAACATACAAGTTGCTATAGAGTTTATAGTAGACTTGTCAAACTATATACTATCCAGTACATGTAGTGAAGTACCGGATACTTATGAGGAGATAGTTTCTAAAGTAGGGAGTCTATGTAGCATAGATAAAGAACTTGTTAGAGAGATTAGGAGTATTGTTGGCTTAAGAAACATTATTGTATACATGTATGCTGATATAAGATATGATATTGTATTAGAGGAGCTGGATTCAATTATAAATAACATGCTTAAAATTACAAGTATACTATTTAAGTGTATAGATAAAC